>JAQWAM010000253.1 GCA_028707675.1 Kiritimatiellia bacterium
GGAACGCTCGAGTACCAGACGATGGACGCCGAGGCAGTCACGGTTGAAGACGGAACGTTCGTACAGGTCGCGAGGGCTGACGTCTCGACCGCGTTCAAGACCGGTGAAAACAGCTGGCTGGCGGAGGATCCCGCGCTTCATCTCGACGTCGCCAACGCATCGGGCATGGAAATCGAGGAAGTGAACGACGAGCGTCGCGTGGTGGCCTGGTATTCGGATGATAAGGGCGTGATGGCGATGCCTCCTTATTTCCGCGGACGCACTTCCTACAGCGCTCTGAATTACGTGCCTTATTTGAGTTCGACGGTGCAGCTCAACGGGTATGACACGCTTGATTTTGGACCTTACACCTCGGCGAATGGCGGACGTTCGCTGGCGCTTTCGCGTTCATTTGACTCGGTACGCAGCGCATTTATCGTGTGGTGTCCGCGCGACGACACCCGCGGCACCTACTTCGGCAATACCGGCAACAACGGTTCGCTGAAAAACAACTCCAACGGGGAGTTTTACGACTTCCTGCGCGATGAGAACGCCACCAACAACTGTCCGCTGCTGCACATCAACGCGACGGCCAATCACGTCTCCCAGGGTGAGATCTACACAAACGGGATTGCGGTCACGCGCGCTGCGGTGATGCAGCCCGGAGTTTTCACGCTCACCGAGTTTCATCCGGTGGCTGGCGCGCACATCTCGGCGCTCGGCACCGACCGTGAAGTCGAACGCCTCACAGGCGGCGTACGTATGGCGGAAGTCGTACTCTACGAGCGCGAGCTTTCCGACCGCGAGAAGGTCGCAACGCGCAACTATCTCATGCAGAAGTGGTTCAATGCCGCACCCGCCGCGCTTCCCGTTGCGTCGAACGAGACGGCGGAGCTTGTCGAAATCGCCGTCGCCGGCGAAATGGGAATGAATGTTGAAATCGGCGCTTCCGCGATCAAGATAACCGGCGCAGGCGAGTTCGAGAAGACCGGTCAAGGCGCGCTTCAGATTCGTGACTTGAGCGGCTTCAACGGCACGGTGACGGTTGCCGAGGGCACGGTGCGCCTTACCGGCAATCGTCCGGCGTCGTCCGGGGAGTTGGTCGCCGACGGACTCATCTACCAGGCTGACGCCGGATGGGGTGTCAGTTCCGTCACCAACGCCGACAGCAGCGTGTCGGTGACCAATTGGGCGAGTAAGGCGGGGAACGGCTGGACCGCCGTCCCGCTCGTTGACGGCAAGTACGCGAAGCTCGTCACCGCCAAGGATTTGAACGGGTCGAAAGTCGTCGACATGCCGTTCGGCAGCGAGGCGGCATTCCGGTTCAAGAAAGACGGCGAATACGCGATTCTCGACAACATCGGCAGCATTTTATGGGTCGTCGGTTCGCACGAGGGCGGCGGGTACCTTATGGGCGGAGGAACCAATTACAGCTCCGCTGCCGGCTCGAATGCCCGCTACAACTTCATGCGCCACCGTGAAGGGCACACGTTGGCGTATTTCAAGGCGAGCGACCAAATCCTCAACGGCGTAGAGTACTGGACAGTGCCCGAGAACCTCCGCAGTGCCGAATGGCACAAGAATGGAGCATCTGTCAACCCCACGACGACTTCACTCTCCGGGGCTTGGGATCTCCTTTCGATGTGCATAACCGACACATCGCATCCTATCACCTGCGCGGATGGCTTCGCGTTCGACGGACGTTACCTTGCAGACGGTTCGATGGCAGGAACCTGGATTGGTGAGCAGCGTCTTGCCGAGGTGCTGGTCTACGACCATAAGCTCGGCGAGGATGACCGGCAGAAGGTCGAGGCGTATCTTCGCACGAAATGGGGCTGCGGCGGTTCCCAGGCGTCACCCACCAACGCGGCGGCGGTTTCGGTTGCAGCGGGAGCCACGCTTGACCTGGGCGGCACGAACCAGTACGTGGCGGCGATTTCCGGCGCGGGCACGGTCACGAACGGCACCCTCGCGATCGGCACGCTCATCGCCGATCCGACGCTGGCTGCGCTTCCGGAGTTCCAGGATGTGACAATCGCGATCGAGGCGGGACAGAAGGTGACGGTGACGAACGCGGATGCGATCACGCAGGGTATGGTGATCACGATTCTTGAATGCGGCTCGCTTACGGGGCTTGAGAATCTCGATACCGCGATCATAGCGGGTGTGCCGGATGATAAATTCACGGTCAAGCTCGTGTTTGAAAACGGCGCGCTTTGCTTGAAGTTCCTGCCTAAAGGGCTAATCTTACTGATGCGTTGACGAAAGGTTCTGACATCACATGAATGCACCGAAGTTCGCCGCCGCGGCGTCCGCCGTTCTGGCGGCGGCTTCCGTTTTCGCGGAAGTTCGAGTCTATCCCCACTACATGGACGCAAGGAAGCATCCGGACGAATCGCGCCGCGCCGTGAAGCCGCCGAACCGCGCGGAACTCGGCGACAAGACGCACTTCATGGCTCTCCGCCAGCTCAGCGAGAAGAACTACAAGGCCGAGATGGACCGCTACATCAACGAGGACGGTCTGGGCGATTTTATCTGGGGATACTACCGCCACTTTCTGTTGCCTAACTTCAAGGAAATCGTCCGAGAAATCAAGGCCAGAAAACTCTACTATTTCGACATCGTCGGTTTCATTCCCGGCGTGGCCATGGGGCCGAACCGTCAGCTTTGGGAAGGACTTACCGAGATCCATCTCACGAAAGCGGAGATCGACTTCTTGAACGAGACGCTCGGCGACCGTTTTCTCGGCATGGACAACGGTGAACAGGACGGACGCTACGCTGGATATGCCGGGCAGGAGATTCCCCGTGGCGTCAGCGCTTTTGAGCAATACTGCGCCTTCCAATCCTGGTTCGAACGGCTGGAGAAGCTCCAGGGCAACAAGATGGTCGCACTTACCGGCCTCAACTACGGGCACTACTTCCTCAAGCAGAACTGTTACACCTTCCTTGGCGCCGAGACCGCGCAGTCGCTCCCCAACGCCCAGATCTTCTACGCCTTCATCCGCGGCGCGGGCAAGCAGTATGGCGTGCCTTGGTTCGGGAATGTCTCGGTTTTCGGCCCGACCGGATGGAAGGACTACAACAAGCGCCGGGAGGTCGTGAAAGGCAAGGGGCCGGGGCCGGAGAACGGCACGTCGCTTGCGCTCATGAAAAAACTGATGATGGCGCAAATCTTCTACAACGCTCAGGCGGTCGGTTTTGAGATGGGATATTATGCGTCTGACGGCAAAGAAGCGAAGCTGACGCCGATCGGACAGATTCAAAAAGATATTATCGCTTGGCTGAAGGAGTACGGCGAGCCCGGGGTCATGCATGCGCCTGTCGCGGTGATGCTCGATTTCTTCTCGGGCTGGACTTTCGCCCGGCATTACTTCTATGCTGGCGGCATCAATCGCAAATGGGCGACGCTGCCCTATGACCGCGGCGATTATTTCACCGACGGCGTCCTGAACATGCTCTATCCTGATTACGACGCTTCGGCCTACTACAAGAACGAGCATGGCTTCAACGTCGACACGCCCTACGGTGACATCGCGGATTGCGTGCTTTCCGATGCTCCGGCATGGATGCTGAAACAGTATCCGCTCATCGTTCTCACGACAACGCTCGATGCGACGGACGAACTCAAGGACACGCTGAACGACTATCTCGCCAGCGGCGGCAGGATCGTTCTCACGGAGACCAACCAGAAAAACCTCAAGCTTGCCGACGCAAACGTGGTTGTCATTTCCGGAGACGGGCTCACCGAAAATCCAAACGCGCGTCCCCCTGTTAAAGACCCGGGGCGGGAAAAGCCCTTCCCGCGGGCACATCCTCTTTCCGCTGAAGCCCGGGCAAAACTTGACGAGGCGTTTCGCCGCGTGATGCTTTTCGGGACGTCGAAGACCTGCGAAACCAACGGGCTTTCTATCGTGACGTGCCGCAAGTCGCCGGGTGAGTATACCGTTCTGGTTCTCAACAACACCTGGAAAGAGTTGCCGCTGCATCTCCACGCTTTCGTCGGCAACGTAACGAAGGTAACCGAGCAGCGGATTGCCGCG
>JAQWAM010000254.1 GCA_028707675.1 Kiritimatiellia bacterium
GGTCTGGAAGACTTGCCTTTGGTGAATGTCGAGGCGGATGTCTGCCGCGATGACCTGCTGGTGGAACTTGAAGTTGACGCGGTCAAACTGTCTTGAAAAAAGCGATAATTTTTCTGACTGGGTTAGGCGCGGCGGTCTGGGTTTGCTTGGCCTGCGCGCTGTTTTCCGCTTATCTGGCGTTCTTGGGCGCGGATCGCGCTTCCGCTTTCATGTCCGCCCCGTTCATGCGGTCGGCGGTGGCCGTGCTGGCGGCCGCCATTTGCTACAGCGGCGCCCGCGCCCTCACGCGCCGGCGCTTCGACTCGGCTGCCCTGCATCTGGGCTGCGCCTGCGTGATGGCCGGCTGGCTGTGGGGACAGCAGGCGGCAAAATCCGCCACGACCGGCAACCCCGCGAAAGGTTCGATGGCGCTGATTGACGGCGATGTTTCGGACGCTCTTTGGGACGGGCCGTATCTGACCAATTTTGTCGGGCGGGTGCCGTTCACGATCAGGCTGGAAAAATTCATCATCGAACATTACGCGCAGAGCGGCGTTGACCGCGATGCCGGGCGCATGGCGCCGATACGCGAATACCGCAGCCGGGTCACGGTTTCCGAGCCGGGCAAAGCGCCGTACGTCGCCAACATCAGGGTCAACCGGCCTTTGCGCGTCCGCGGTTATTTCGTCTACCAGATGAGCTGGGGAACCACGGTGGATAAATTCCGGCAGCCGGCGGTTTACACGGTGCTGCAGTTCATCCGCGATCCCGGAGTGCCGCTGGTTTACGCGGGATTCGCGATCTTGTTCACCGGCGTCCTGCTTTTCACTATCAGGGTTTTCCGGTCCGGGCGGGAAGCCGGGGAGGGGGCCGCATGACGCTAAAGCTGACAGCGCAGGGCGGGTTGATCTACCTGACGGCCTTGCTGTTTCTGGCGACGGCGCTGGCGGGACGCCTCGGACGCCGGGAGCTGCGGCGCTGGTTATGGGCCGCCGCGTTCGTGGCTGCCGCGGCTTCCGTGGCTTGGCGCGGACTGCACACCGGGCATCCGCCGATGCAGAACCTGTTCGAGTTCTTCCTGTGCATGGCTGCCGCGCTCTGGCCGCTCTCGCAATGGAGCCGCTGGAAGAACGGCATCGACACCGAGACGCGCGACGCCCTGCTGGGCGTCGTGATCCTGTTCCCGGCCGGTTTCATCTTCAGCGAAGAGGTCAGGCGTCTGCCGCCGGCCTTGCAGAGCCCGCTGTTCATACCGCATGTGGCCAGCTATGTGGCCGGATATGTGCTGATGGCGCGTGCCGCGCTGATCGCCTTGCCGCTGCTGCGCCGGGGGGGCGACGCGGGAGAGATGCGCGCGGCCGACCTGGCGGCGCGGCAGACGGCGGCGGCCGGTTTCACGCTGCTGACCTCCGGGCTGCTGCTCGGCGCGGTCTGGGGCAAGGTGTGCTGGGGCAATTATTGGCATTTCGATCCCAAGGAGACATGGTCGCTGGCGACCTGGCTGGTATACGGAGGGTATTTCCATTACCGGCTCAAGCACGGCATGCGCTCCCGGCGGGCCGCGGCAGCGCTGTTGTGGGCGGGGCTGCTGTTCGTGATTCTCACGCTCACATGGATTAATCTTTCCAGGATCTTCGCGGGGCTGCATAACTATGCCTGAGGTGTGTTATCGCGGCCAGAGGACTGGACGCGATTACGAGAGTAAAAAAAGGGAGACTGAGTATGGATAAGGGCGAGAGAGTGTGTGTGATGGCGACTGTGTTGGTGTGCGGGGCTTTGCTGGCCGTGGCGCAGAAGCCCAAGAACAGCATCGCGCGCGACCCGTACATCGGCGCGATCGCGGTTGACGCTGACAGCGGCAGAACGCTTTTCGAGGAACGGGCCGACGTGCCGGGATATCCGGCCAGCACGCTGAAGCTGATGGTGCTGCTGCTGATCCAGGAGCGCATCGATGCCGGCAAGCTCAAGCTCGACGACATGGTGGGCGTTTCCGTGACCGCGTCCAAGACCGGCGGGTCGCAGGTATATCTGGACCCGCGCGAGAGTTTCAGCGTCGAGGACATGCTGTACGCCACTATCATACAGTCGGCCAACGACGCGGCGGTGGCGCTGGCCGAACATGTGGCCGGCTCTAAAGAGGCGTTCATAAAAATGATGAACGACCGCGCGCGCGAGCTCGGCATGGCCGACACGCGCTTCGCTTCGGTACACGGCCTGCCGCCGTCCGCCGGGCAGCGGCATGACGTCTCCACCGCGCGGGACATGGCGGCCCTGGCGCGCGAGCTGTGCAAGCATCCCGACATATTCCGGTACACCTCGGCCGTCTACCGCCAGTTGCGCGCGGGCACCGGCAAGCCGTTCGACATGCGCACGCACAACCCGTTCTTGAAAGAGGGGCTTGCCGGGTGCGACGGTTTCAAGACCGGGTACACCGCGGCGGCCGGCTGGTCGATAGTGGCCACAGCCAAGCGCGGCGGCCGGCGCGTGATAGTCGTGGTGCTGGGCAGCACGGGCCGTAAATTACGCGACGCCAAAGCGCGGGAGCTGCTGAACGCGGCCTTCGTCTCAGGGCTTTGAGCTTGGGCTGGTTATTGCGACCAGAGGACTGGACGCAATGACGAGAGTGAAAGCGAGAGTGTGAGTGTGTGAGTGTGTGGGTGTGTGAGTGTGTGGGGCGGGGTATTGCGGCCAGAGGACTGGACGCAATAGTGTGTGCTGGTGTCTCTAGGTCATCTTTTTTGAGGAATAAGCGAATTTCATGCTAAGATTATGAGAGTTTCCGGTATATATCTACAGAAAGCAGGAGCGGTCAGGGCTCATGGAAACGCGAGAAAGCATAGATCATGTACTGCTGGTGCAGAAGCTGTTCGTTCAGCACATGCCCCAGTTGCGAGCTTTCGTGCTTTCGCTGATGCCTGATTTCTCGCAGGTTGACGATATTATACAAGACGCCTTTCTGACGGTCACGGCCAAGGCCGCGGATTTTCAGGAAGGGACAAATTTCAAGGCGTGGGTCTTCACCATCGCGCGATTCCGGGTGCTAAAGGCCATGAACGCCATGGACAGGGCCTTCCTTCCCCTTTCGGAAGATGTCATCGAGAAACTGGCGGCGGCGATCCCAGATCAGGCGTCCGGATATGACCGCAAACTGAGCCTTTTGGAGCAGTGCCTGAAAAAGCTCGCGCCGCAGGCGCGCCGCATGGTCGAAATGCGCTATTACGAGGCCCTTAAACCTGCGGCTATAGCCGAACTTCTTGGCGTCGGCGTCAACGGAGTTTCCGTGCTGCTCTCCCGTTCGCGCGTCGTGCTGCGCGCGTGTGTCGAACAAAAACTTCAAGCGGACAGCCGTTTTGGACGATAAACACACACAGGGTCTGATCGATGCCTGGTTCGACGGCGTTCTCGATGCCGGGGGCAAGGCAGCGCTTGAGAAGGCGCTGCTCGAGTCTTCCGCCGCCCGCGCGTTTTTCTGGCAGACGGCGCAGATCCACGCGCTGTTGCGGGAGAAAGGGGCCGGATCTGCCGGGGCCGCCGCAGTAAAAAGCGATAACAGGACGGGCGGGCGGAACGCGGTTCGCGTCGTGAAGGTCGCGGCCGCCGCGGCGGCAGTGGCGCTGGTCGCGACCGGCGCCTGGGTTGCGCAACGAATGCCGCCGATCGCCAGTCGCCAGTCGTTGGCCGCCAGCCAGTCTGGCGCCATTGCGCCTGTAGCAAGTTCGCCGGCCGAGATCACCGAAAGCCGGGGATCTGGCAATCTGCATGTAGCCGCGCGCGTCTCCGACGAGCGTGCTTATCTAAGCATGCCTGAGGAAGCTTGGGCCAAGCGCGAACGGCAGGCGCGGATATTCGCCGCAAATACGGATAGGATAACCAAAACTTTCAGTAAAAAGGCCTGGGTGCGGTCGTTCGTGCCCCTCACATCCAAAGAGGAGAATAAAATGAAGACAATCAGCGCCGCGGCGGTCCTGTCCGCGACAGCGGTCATTATGGGGGCTGTAATGGCCGGAGCGGTATCTGAGCCGACCCTGATCGACACGTCGT
>JAQWAM010000255.1 GCA_028707675.1 Kiritimatiellia bacterium
GCTTCAGCGTCATAGCGTTCGGACATGGATTCGACCAGCTCGCTGGAAAAAACCAGTCCACAAAGGTTTTTTTCAATGACAGAAGTTGAAAGCGTAGCTGCTAAATCAGCGCGCCGACTGGCGGTTTATCAGAGCCGCCGCGACTCCGGCGCCGAAACCGTTGTCGATGTTGACGACGGTCACCCCGGCCGCGCAGGAGTTGAGCATTCCCAACAACGCCGCCAGCCCCTGGAAACTGGCGCCGTAGCCCACGCTGGTCGGCACAGCGATCACCGGCATGTCGGTAAGGCCGCCGACCACCGAAGGCAAGGCCCCCTCCATGCCTGCCACGACCACCGTGACCCGCGCGTCGGTGAAAACCTCCAGACGGGAAAGCAGACGGTGCAGCCCGGCCACCCCCACATCGAAGAGCCGCGCCACATTGCAGCCCAGACGCTCGGCCGTCACCGCCGCTTCCTCCGCCACCGCGATGTCGGAAGTGCCCGCGCACAGCACCGCCACCTTGCCGGTCTTCTCCGGCAAGGGCGCCACATCGCGGGTCAGCGCGCGCGCTTCGGGCAGATAGACCGCTTCCGGCAGCTCCGCGCGCACCGCCGCCGCCTGCTCCGGCGTGACCCGCGTGGCGAAAGCGTTCTGACCGGCCTCGTTCAAGGCGCGCATGATGGAAGCGATCTGCGCGGCCGTCTTGCCCGCGCCGAAGATCACCTCCGGCATGCCGCGCCTCTGCTGGCGTTCGTAATCCGGCTTCGCGAAATGCAGGTCGCTTTTCATAATCCTCAGTAAATCAGAACCGCGTCGATTTTTTCTTCGAGCTGCTCCAGGGTGACGCGTTCCTGCAGCATCGTGTCGCGGTCGCGCACTGTGACCGTGCCGTCTTCGAGCGTCTGAAAATCTATCGTCACGCACCAGGGCGTGCCGATCTCGTCCTGCCGCCGATAACGCCGTCCGATGGCCCCGCCCTCGTCCCAGAACGCGGCGTAGCGTTTGCGCAGACGCCCGAAGACCTCGCGCGCCCGGTTGTAGACCTCGGGCTTATTCTTGACCAGCGGAAAGACCGCCACCTTGACCGGCGCCACACGCGGGCTGAAATGCATCACCACGCGCGTGTCCTCCTTGCCCTTGTCGTCCGTCAGCTTCTGCTCTTCATAAGCATTGCAAAGCAGCGCCAGCATCATGCGGTCCACGCCTGCGGAGGGTTCTATCACATGCGGCACATATCTGCCGTCGAACAATTTCAGGACAAAAGCCCGCGCCGCGTCTTCAGCTTTGCCGCGCGCCGCCCATTCGCCCGCCACCTTGTCGCTGAAGGCCTGGCGCGCGGCATCGTCGAGCTTGGCGGCGGCCAGCTTCAACTGTTCGTCGAACACCTCCATGCTCTTGCCGCTGTGCTTCTGGTGCTGCGACAGGTCAAAGTCGGAGCGCGCTGCGATCCCCTCCAGTTCCTGCACGCCGAAGGGGAAGCTGTACTCGATATCAACGCAGGCCCGCGCGTAGTGCGCCAGCTCATCGGGCTTCTGCCAGTATTCGACAAAGGAATCGGCAGGCAGCCCGCAGGCGATGATCCAGGCTTTGCGCTGCTCGACCCAGTACTTGTGCCAGACCTCCCAGCCCCATGACGCGGCGGGCGCGCCCAAATCCGGCTTGTCGGCCATCCGCGTGACCTTGCCGCAGATGAGTTCAACAGCCTCGTCCGGGCGGATGAAAAACTCGAGCTCCATCTGTTCGAATTCACGGGAGCGGAAGGTGTAGTTGCGCGGCGTTACCTCGTTTCTGAACGACTTGCCCATTTGGGCGATGCCGAAAGGCACCTGCTGGCGGCTGGTGGCCAGCACATTCTGGAACTGGGCGAAAATCGCCTGCGCGGTCTCCGGGCGCAGGTAGGCCACGTTGGCGGGGTCGTCCACCGGCCCCACCACGGTCTTGAACATCAGGTTGAACGGACGCGGTTCGGTAAGCTCGCCGCCGCAATACGGACAGGGCGTGACCGCGCCGCCGGCATCCGCCAGCAAGGCGTAAAGACGCTCCGTATCCGCATACTCCTCCGGCGCGGCCTTGATCTTCCCGAAAGCCGCGGTCAACGCCTCCGGATCAAGCACCGCCTTCAGATTTGGCGCGAGCCCCTTGGCCTTGCCCTTGCACCATCCGGCCACTTTGGCGGCGTCCGCGCCGCCTTCCAGCACACCAGCCAGACTCTCGCCGATCGCGCCGTCGCGCAAAATATCCCAGATCTGGTCTGCCCGCATCAGCTTCTTGCAGCCTTTGCACGTACACATCGGGTCCGAGAAAGTGTCGAGATGCCCCGAAGCCTTCCAGATCGCGGGGTGCATGATGATCGTGGCGTCCAGGCCGGCCACGTCCTCGCGGTTGCGCACCGTGGCGCGCCACCAGTCCTCTTTGATGTTGCGCTTCATCTCGCAGCCCAAGGGGCCGTAATCCCAGAACCCGTTGATGCCGCCGTAGATTTCGGAGCTGTGAAAAATGAAACCGCGGCGTTTGCACAATGATGAAATCGCGTCCAGACTGCTTGCGCTCGACATACAATGACCTTTTCGTTTGACTTGAAATCGGATAAGCTTCGCATTTTCGCCCAAAACACATCTCACGCGCAAGAGAAATATCGACAGTCGGCTTGACTTATCAGACGCTCTAATCAATACTTAGCATGTTGTTTGCGGTAGTTTAACCCCGTGTTGTGAGGTTGTCATGAAAAATGTGTCATCCGGACTGTTTCTGGCGTTTACCTTTGTAATCGCGCTGACCGCCGCGCTCCCAGCATGCGGACAGCACATCTTCGCCGGTGACGGCTCCGACGAGGCCGGCTTCGTGCCGCCCCCGCCGCGCAAGGAAGTGCCGCCGCCGCCGGCCAACATCGCGGGCGGCGAGACCTTCATCCCCTACCCGCCGCCGCCGGCCACCCCGGCCGCGCGATCGGAGAAAAAAAACCCGCCCAAACCGCCCACGATGTTCACCAAACTGACCTCGCAGTACGGCGAACAGGACTGGAACGCGCGGCCCAACGACCTCAACAACCTGCTCAAGTCCCTGAAGGAGATGTCCGAAGTGGACTACGATTACGAGGCCAAGTCATTCGCCGAGATCGACGTCGACCCCGACCGCAACCCGATCCTCTACCGCTCGGGCCACTATCACTGGAGCCTCAACGCCGAAGAGCGCGGCAAACTGCGCGAGTACCTGCTGCGCGGCGGAACCATCATCCTCAACGCCGGCATGGGCTCGAAGCCCTTCTACGACTCGGCCATCCGCGTCCTGAACGAGGTCTTCCCCGAAGCCCCGGTGCGCCGCCTGAGCCCGGACCACCCCGTGTTCCACGCTTATTACAACCTCGACAAGGTGAACTACCGTCCCGGCGTGCGCTCCCTTTTCAGCGGCAGCGAGCCCTGGCTGGACGGCGTGACCATCGACTGCCGCACCGTCGCCATCGTCTCGCGCTTCGGCATGGAGGTCGGCTGGGACCCGCTGGAGGACGACAACATCATCGCCTATGAGCCCGAGTCCGCCCGGCAGCTCGGCATGAACATCCTCAGTTACGCCAGCGCCATGCGCAACTGGACTCTGGAAAACATTAAAAAGACCCGTTTCGAAGACGCCCGACATGTGTCTTCCGCCGGCTCCATGAACATCGCCCAGGTGATTTACGACGGCGAATGGAAAACCCGCCACGTTGGATTGTCCGTGCTGCTTTCCCAATATAACGCGAACACCGGCGTGCCTGTAAAGTTCGCGACCCGCGAAATGCGGCTCACCGACCCCAAACTCTTCGACGCGCCGGTGCTTTACATGACCGGCCACGAGTCTTTCACGCTCAAGCCGGACGAGATCAAGGCCCTGCGCGAATACCTCAGCCACGGCGGCCTGCTGATCGCCGAGGCCTGCTGCGGACGCAAGGCCTTTGACGTGTCCTTCCGCGAGAACATGGCCCGGGTCCTGCCCGGCGTGACCTTCAGCATGCTGAACCGTAACCACCCGCTTTTCCGGCTGCCCAACGCGATCGGCAGCATG
>JAQWAM010000256.1 GCA_028707675.1 Kiritimatiellia bacterium
CGCACAAGATCAACAACGTGAGCGGCAAGGGCCTGCTGGCGCGGCGCATGGGCAAGAAGAAGGTGATCGCGGAGACCGGCGCCGGGCAGCACGGCGTGGCGACCGCCACGATCGCCGCCCGCTTCGGCATGTCCTGCAAGGTTTTCATGGGCGCGGAGGATGTGCGCCGTCAGGCGCCGAATGTGCTGCGCATGCGTCTTCTCGGTGCCGAGGTCGTGCCGGTGACCTGCGGCACCAGCACGCTGAAAGACGCAATGAACGAGGCGCTGCGTTATTGGGTGGCTGAAGTCGAGGACACCTTCTATGTTATCGGCACTGTCTCGGGGCCGCATCCCTACCCGGTGATGGTGCGCGATTTCCAGCGCGTCATCGGCGACGAGGCCCGCCGGCAGTCGTTGGATCAGATCGGGCGTTTGCCGGACTTGCTGGTGGCTTGCGTCGGCGGCGGCAGCAACGCCATGGGGCTGTTCTATCCCTTTCTTGATGACCGCTGCGAAATGCTGGGTGCGGAAGCGGCGGGAGAGGGGTTGGACACGCCGCGGCACGCCGCTTCTATCAGCGGCGGCCAGCCCGGAGCGCTGCACGGCGCGATGACCTATCTCCTGCAGAATGACGAAGGTCAGATCCACGAGGCCTGGTCGATTTCTGCCGGGCTTGATTATCCCGGTGTGGGGCCGGAGCACGCTTTTCTGCACGATATAGGGAGGGTGCGTTATGCCGGCGTAACCGACCGCGAGGCGGTCGATGCGTTCAAACTGCTTTGCCTTTACGAGGGCATCATCCCGGCGTTGGAAAGCTCCCATGCCTTGGCCGCCGCCATCAAAGAGGCTGCGGCGAGGCCGAAAGATCAGGCTGTGGTGGTGTGCCTCTCGGGGCGGGGCGACAAGGATTTGGATCATGTTACCGCGTACATGCGGGATAACAAGCTTTGGCCGTGAGGTCCGGGGGGAGTTCTAAAGTGCGGAAGTTTTAAGTTGAAGCGAAGTGACAAAGGTTACAAAAGGTTATTATGAACAGGATTGATGCAGTGTTCGCTAAATTGGCCGCCGCGGACAGCAAGGCTTTGATCGCGTATCTGACGGCGGGATATCCGGATTTCGACACCGGTCTCGAAATACTGAAAAAGGTTTGCGGAGCCGGCGCCGACATATTGGAGATAGGCGTGCCTTTCTCCGATCCGACCAGTGACGGGCCTGTCATACAGGCGGCTTCAGAAGCCGCATTGAAGGCGGGCATGTCGCTATCGAAAAGTATCGCGCTGGCCGCGCGCTTGCGTGAGACGGTCGACACTCCGATCGTGCTTTTCAGCTATTACAACCCGATCTTCCGTTACGGGGTTAAGCGATTCGCGGAAGATATCGGACGGGCCGGTGTGGACGGTCTGCTGGCGGTAGACCTGCCGCCTGAAGAGGCCGGCGATCTAGCTGCCGCGTTGGAGGGCCAGGCCGTGCACATGATACGGCTGGCGGCGCCGACAACCAAACCTGACCGTGTCAGGATGCTGGCCGCCGGTGCCGGCGGCTTCCTTTACCTCATCAGTCGGACCGGTGTGACCGGCACGGGGGGGTTGGATATGGCGGCTATAGCCGCTCACTCTGCCGCGGTCAAAAGTGTCTGTCCGCATCCGGTGTGCATCGGTTTCGGCATCAGCAGCGGCGATGACGCGCGGGCTCTTGCGCCTCTGGCCGACGGCATTATTGTGGGTTCGGCCATCTTGCGTGTTTTGATTGAACAGCGCGATGCCGCGGCAATGCCTGCCGCGGCAGCCGCCAAGATACGGGAACTTCGCTCGGGTATGGACGCGGCGCGGCTGCCGCGCTGAAAGCTAAAGGAACGGATTAGAGATGTTGCCGTTGCACATTGTGCTGGTGAAGCCCGAGATACCCCACAACACCGGGGCGATCGGTCGGGTGTGTGTGGGGCTTGACTGCCATCTGCACCTGATACGGCCTCTTGGATTCCGTCTGACCAGTCAGCACCTGCGCCGGGCCGGGCTGGATTATTGGGAGCACCTAAGGTTGACGGATCATGATTCGTGGGACGCGTTCCTGACCGAGGCTAAGCCCGCGAGAATGTTTTTTTTGAGTACGCGCGGCGTGAAGTCATTGTACGACTGCGAATTCCGACCGGGAGACGCGTTGGTTTTCGGCAACGAGAGCGGAGGTTTGCCGGAAGATTTTTACAGCGTGTATCGTGATCGGCTTTTCAAGATACCGATGCCCGGGGAACACGCGCGCAGCATCAATTTAGCGAATGCGGTTTCTGTTGCCGCCTACGAGGCTTACCGCCAGATTGGCGGGGATCGTTCGCTTTAAAAGAGTAAACGTATGCTGAGGTAGACCAGGCCGGCGGCGTAAAGGCCGCTGACCAGATCGTCCAGCAAAATGCCCCAGGCCCCGTGCATCTCGCGGTCGATCTGGCGCGCGGGCGGGATTTTGATGATGTCGAAAATCCGAAACAGCAGGAAGCCGGCTAAAGCCACGAACCAGAGGGGGCCGCTCTTGACCAGCAGCGGAACCACCAGATATCCGGCGACCTCGTCCAGAACGAAGTGGCCGGGGTCGTCGTCGTTCCAGCGCGCCAGCGCCCACGGCGTCAGCAGGAAGTGCGCGGCGCACACGGCGAAGAAGATAACCAGCAGCATAGTGTGACGGCTGGACTCGGCGCACCACTGCTCGATGGCAAGATGCGCGGCGACGCCCAAAAGGGTGCCGAAAGTTCCCGGTGCGAGCGGCGACAGGCCCAAGCCGCAGGCCGTTGCGGCGAACAGGCATATTTTATCTTTTAGTGTGTCTCGATGTGCGGATTGATTCATTCAGGTTCCTCCTGATTCAGGTTCAGCTTGCATCATCCGCCGGCGGAGCCGGGTGTCCGGCGCGCAGATCCGGGCGATGTTTTACGATCTCATCGACCAGCGCGGTCATCCCGGCGAAATGCCACCCGTCGAACTTCAAACGGCGGTTGTTCTGCAGGCGCAGCACTACGATACCCTTCTCGTCCCACCTCGACCAGTCGATCCCGGCGATGTCAACGTAGGCGACCGGAGCGCTGCCGATAGCGCTGCCGCTCAAGCCCGTGCTGTCGGCTACATAGCGTTTGCGGGCTTTGGCTATGAGTGACAAGAATGCCGCCAGACCGAGGCACAGCGTGACGCCGGCCTGCACGAACTGGGTCTTGAGATCGCGCCGCGTATAGGCGGGCGCGCTGAAGAGTTTCTGCAGCCGTTCCGCCTGCTTCTCATGTGAAAGAGCGGGGGAGCCGGCTGCGGCGCGCAGCTCCCCGACTTTTTTGACCAGCTTCGACGGGGCTTTGAACCCGGCGTCTGCGAACGCGGCCTGCAAAGAGGTCTGGCCGTCGTCATCGCGCTTGAGCCACTCTTCGGTGGAGAGGCCGGACTCCAGCAAAGCGGGTCTGACAACATCAAGTTCACGGTTGACGCGCGGCCAGGCGACTAAGCCGTCATATAAAGACCAGACGCAGATACCTGTCATAAGCAGACCGACACCGGCGATCCGCAACGCGTATTCCCTGTTAAGTTTAGCTTCAACCATGACCGTTTCACCAAAACCCGTATTGCCCGGAAATGATAACATAAATTCCCAGAATCAGGTTAGTGAAGAAATGGGCCGCGGCCGCAGCCCAAACGCTGTCTTTGCGTATAGCCAGCCAGCCGTAAGCGGCGCCGGCGACCAGGCCGGCAAACCAGCGGTCATGTTCAAGGGCGAAAACGGCAGTCACTGTGATGAAAGATTGGAGGTCAAAAGTCGCAAGTGGCGTTTCCCAGAAACGGCTGCGGCGCAACCACCTGTAAAAGAAACCTCGGAAGAAAAACTCTTCGATGACCGCGATGACGCAGGACGAGCCGACGAGTTTGATCAGCGTCATGGCCCAGCCGGCTTCATGCGGCATATAGGCGCGCGAGACATGGCCCGGCGGCAGCGCGGGGTAGAAGTCAAAGTTGTAATAGTCCGG
>JAQWAM010000257.1 GCA_028707675.1 Kiritimatiellia bacterium
CGCACGTCCCGCCCGTCATGGCGCACCTGCATGGTGAGATAGGTGATGTTGGCCGCCCGCTTGACTCCCGGCATGCCGCAGATGCCGCGCCATAGATCGTCGTAGATGCTGGACGGTTCGGCATAGGGGCCCAGCGTATCCTTTTGAACCACCCAGAGGTCGGCGCCGCTGTTGTCGAGCAGCACCTTCGCGTCATCCACCATGCCGCGGTAGATCCCGGCCATTGAAAGGGTTATGCCGATCAACAGACCAAGCCCTACGCCGGTAAAGACGAATTTGCCCCAAGCGTGCATGATGTCGCGGCCGGCCAGACTGATCATTTCGCCACCCCTGGAATCTGATCCGCCACTTCGATACGGTTGTGTGGCTTCAATGCTTTCGCGCTGTAGACGACCACCTGATCGCCGGCCTTTAAGCCTTCAAGAATCTGCACCTGTCCATCCAGATCGGCGGCACCCAGCTTGACCGGCGTGAAGTGGAGGGCGCCATTTATGACCTGCCACACGCCCAATTTACCGTCGATGCGGCGGATTGCCGCATTGGGGAGGCTGGGGCCAGAGGGGAGGGCCGGCAACGTTAGGGTTACCTCGGCCAATTCGCCGATGGGCGGCAGCGGTTCCGTAACGGAGTCAAACACCACTTTGGCCAGCATCTCCTCCGTCACCGAATCGGCGAGCGGCTCTACACGCAGAACCCGTCCGGCAAGAGGGTGGCCTTTTTGCGAACGCAGGACGATCTGGGCCGGAAGTCCGGCCTGCAACCCTTTTGAACGCAATTGATCGAACCGCACGTTGATCCAGAGCGTCTCGGGAGAGACCACCTCAACAACGGATTGTACCGCGACTACCGTCGTGCCGGGTTCCGCATCGCGCGCTACGACCAGCCCGTTTGTCGGCGCGATCAGGCGCAGGTTGTCGCGCTGCTTTATCAGCGCTTCGAGATCCGCGCGGGTACGCTCCAACTCGTGGCATGCCGCTTCAAGATCGGCTAAGGCGGCCGCAAGGCCGGCATCATGCACTTGCCGTTCCTGCTCCTTGGCATCCCGTGTTTCCTCGCTCACCGCGCGCACCTGCAGGGCTTGATCATATCGGAGCGCTTGCGTTCCCGCATATATTTTTCGCGCCTCCGCATCCCGCACCTGCGCTTCGGAGGCTGTGACGAGAGCTGCCGCGCGTTTCTGTGCCGCATCCAGAGCAGCCACGCGGTCTTGCATGTCTACGGGATCCATTTCCCCCAACACTTGACCTGTTACGACCTTATCCCCAACGTCCACATTGACCCGCAGAACGCGTCCGGCCAGAGTTGGCCCGATCCTGTAAGTGTAGCGTGCTTCGACTGTGCCGATACCGAACAGCGATGGCATGACGGCATGGTTCTCGATCTGGGTAACAGTGACCTGAACCGGGGCCATAGGGCCTGATCGCAGCGCCACGTAACCGAACAAGAGCAAAAGCGTCACTAGTACGGCGAGCACCGTCAGCGAACGGCTTCTGATGTGAAAATTTTTCATTTCGTTCTCCTGATGCCGCGGAGGAAGATGGCAAAGACTCCGGCGGCCTTCGCACGCACACTTCCGCTATTGCCGTCCATCAGCGACTGCATGACCAAGCCCTGAATCATGCCGATGAACAAAGATGCAGAGGCAGCGGCATCTTGTTCGGGAGCCAATTCCCCCAGTTTTTTACCTTGCTCTATGAGTGACTGAAGCCGCGCGCTATAGTGGCTGAGCAGCGTTCGTACCGTGCGCTTGACCGGGCAATCATCACTGCGTTGCAGTTCGCCGAATAAAATTCGTGGTGCACCGGGGTGTTCAATCACAAAATCGATGTGCGCCATAAAGATGGCTTCCAAAGCCGCCGCAGGGGATTTCGCATCCAGCATTGCAGCGTCCACCCGCGTCAAAATACACTCGGAGACCCATTCTGTCACCTCCTGCCAGATCGAATCTTTGGTCGGAAAATGCCGGAAAAGGGCGCCCTGCGTCATGTGCATCCTTTCGGCCATTACCGTTGTAGTGATTTCGGATGGATTCTGTTCCGCAGCCAACCCGATTACGGTTTGCACTGTCACGGCTCGGCGTTTGTCAGCCGGCAGGCGCCCGAATGGTTTCCCGCTTTTCATAGTAAGTAATTTATTACTATCTTATAAAACCGTCAAGATCCAAATGGTGAAAATTTTGAGGGGGATAAGCCGAAATTACGCGATAGCGGCAAAAACAGGTGTTGTGGGTGCAGCAAGTGGGAGGTCAGTCGAAAAGGCGGCCGGCGTTGAGGCGGTCAGCCGGATCGAAGAGCCGCTTTAGAGCGCGCATGCCGGCTACGGTTTCCGGCCCGTACATCAGCGCCAGCAGGTCTTTTTTCAGACGGCCGATCCCGTGCTCGGCGGAGACGCTGCCGCCCCAGTCGACTACCTGTCCGGCCCAGGCGCGGTAGAGTTCTTTGCCGCGGCTGTATTCGTCCATGTCGCGCGGCATGATGTTGACGTGCAGATGGTTGTTGCCGATATGGCCGAAAATCACATGTTCTAGGTTCGCGTCGTGCAGGTCGCGGCGGTAGAGGCGCATCACATCCAGAAGGTGGTTGTCCGGCACCGAGAGGTCTGTGCCCAGCTTGGTCAGGTCAGGGCAGCCGCGTTTACGTTCGGCGATAATCGCGTTCACCTGTTCGGGCACGGCGTGGCGGAAAGTCCTCAATTTTTCCATCGCCGGCGCGTCGGCAGCCACCCAGGTGTCCGTGCCGTGACCGCCGCATTCGGTAAGCAGCCTGTCCGTAAGGCCAGCGGGAGCTTCCCCGCCGGATTCGAGCGCCCATTCGATATACAGGGCGAAAGACCAGTGACGTCTGGGCTGCGGCAGCAAAAGGCCCATGCCTTGGGCGTTCTCGCGGATCAGCGTAAGGGCGCCGTCGTCAAAGTATTCGATGGCGGTGAGCAGATCTGGCGCGGCGGACGGGGCGGCCTCACGGAGCTTGGCGATGAAGCGCAGGGCATCGGACTCGTCAGAGAAATAACACAGAACACCAAGCATCCGCGGCGGCTTGGGCCGCAACCGCAGCTCTAAATCGGCAATGATGCCCAATGTGCCCTCGCTGCCTATGAAAAGGTCGAGTAAGTCCATGTCCGGCTTGATCCAGTATCCGGCGGCGTTTTTAACGTCGGGCATTTGGAAGCTCGGCAGGTCGCCCTCTATCATTCGTCCACGCTCGGTTTGTAAGCTGAAATTCAGGCCACGGGCCTGCTGCTGTCCACGCTTCAGGCACAGGGTGTCGCCGTCCGCAAGCACTATTGTCATGGACTCAATTTGATTTCGGGTGGGGCCGTAGGCGAAAGAGCATGCGCCGGATGCGTTGCAGGCCGCCATCCCGCCGATCGACGCCGAGGTCTCGGTCGGATCCGGGGTGAACATCCAGCGTCCCGGCCGCGCGTCGCCATCAAGGGTTAAGACGGCCATATGACGTCGCAACTCCGCAAGGGTGACGCCGGGTTGGACATGCAAGCACGCATTACCGTCGCCGTTGGCGTGTCCTTCGGCGATGCGGTCCATTTTTGAAAGGTTGATGATCGCGCCGCCGTCAGGCACGGCACCGGCGGCTATGCCGGTGCGGGAACCTTGCGCCGTGATGTTTTTGATACCGCTCACGGCCGCGAAACGCACCAGCGACGCGGTCTCGTCCACTGATTGCGGGAAGGCTATGGCGTCGGCCACTCCGGTCTTGCGCGATTCGTCACCCAGATAATCAGCGGGCACACCGGGTACGAAACAACATTGGTTATTATAGTCGTTAAGTTCGCTCATAATGCTGCCAAGCGGTCTTTATCATGCCCAATTGTTAGCGGCAAATGGAACATTTACCACTCCGGTAATTAAAAAGGCTCAATCCGAATCTCTCAACGGTTTTCTTTAAAAAAGTGACAAGCCCATAGGTCGTTTCTTATTCTTGGTTGTGCTTCAAACAATCAAGCGGAAAGGAATACGACCTATGAGCACAAACAGTG
>JAQWAM010000258.1 GCA_028707675.1 Kiritimatiellia bacterium
CTCTTCCGATCTCGCACGCACACACGATCACTAACAACCAGTTTTTCAAAGCGCAGTTATTCTATGAGAAATCGTTCCTGAAAGAAACATGACCTGTACACATTTCAACTTAAATCGGTTTGTGTACTTTCTGATACCGCTTCAATATGCTACATTTCCCGCATGCAGAAAAAAATCATGTCCTCGCAGGCGGACATCACCAGCCAACAGCTCATTCTCTCACCGGAGAAGGACGGGATCAACGGCGTTCCCGCCATCACCCACAGCGTCTACAAAACGAACTGGCAAGCGCTGCCGGAGCATGAACACAAAGACTGCATCGAACTTTGTTTCTGTTCGCGCGGATCGCTCGTGTTCGAATGCGAGGGGAAGACCTACACGCTCATGCCTAACAACGTCTTCCTCACGCAGCCGGGCGACCGCCATCACCTGACGACGAACCACAAGGGCATGAGGATGTACTGGCTCTTCTTCCGCTACCCACGCAAGGGAAGCGCCGTGCTGGGGCTTTCCGCCCGAGAAACGGCGGCGCTCCTCAAACGTCTCAAGACGATCGAGGCGCATGATTTCGCCGTCGACCACGCCATGCGCCAGTTGTTCCGCGACATCTTCAAGGCGTACGACGAATTGCCGCGCGGCGCGTACCGCACGCTCGTTCTTCGGACGCTGATTCTGCGCATTCTCTTGATGACAATCCATTCTGCGGGTAACCGTCCGACGCTGAAAGCCCTCTCGAAGATCTCCGATGTCGCGAAGATGATCTCGCGACGCCCGACGCATCACTTCAATATCGCCGAGCTCGCCCGGCACGTCGGACTCTCCGAAAGCCACTTCACGCTCTTGTTCCGTCAGGTGATCGGCCTGCCGCCCTACGCCTATCTCGCGACCTGCCGTCTCGAGGCGGCGAAACGGCGGCTCCAGAAAAGTGACGAATCCATTAAGGCGATCGCAAAAGCGCTCGGCTACGCCTCCGCACAGCACCTCGCCACCCAGTTCCGCAAGACCTACGGCACGACACCGACCGCCTGGCGCCGTCGTCGTTCTCCAGGCGAATCCGGATCGGTTCGCTTGGTTAGCCGGAGAGGTGGAACATCGTGCCGTACCCGCGCATAGTTGGCTTAGCGCCGTAGAGCGCATAACCGAGAGCCGTTAGCCTTGCCTCAAGGCTGTCAGGCATGGACTTTCGGGATTGACTGTTTTCACCCCCCCCCCGCATAATAATTGCCAATCATGGGAACTGAAGTATTCTCGGTCTACTCTATGGGATTGTAATAAACCTAAAAAGAGCAGTTGGCTTTTCATTTAGCTAGCTGAAGCAGCGTTTGTCCGCCCTCCGAGACGGGTTGGAGCACCCTTCCGCGCAACCATTTGACGAACGCGGCCGACAAAATGACAGCCCACACCGCCTCCACGCTCAACTGCTCCGCAGTTCGGGCCAGGCAGTTCAGGAACGCGCCGATCCTGTCGAGGGTGAGGCGAAGTCGAACTCGGGCTCTGCGGGACGGGGCTTTCAACGACATATGCTCGTTCAACTGCCGATTATAGGCTGAGAGTTCGCGCTCGCCGAATCGTAGTTTTTAAGCTACGCTTTCTGTCATGGTGGTTACTCTTCCATGAATGCTGTAACGAGCCAGTCATCTTCGGAAGAAAAGATCGCGCTGTTCGGGACACTGTTCCGGGGACGGGACGATGTGTACCCGCGCCGGTTCGAGAGCGTCAGCACCGGGCGTTCGGGGTATCAGCCTGCATGCGCAAACGAATGGGTACGGGGTGATGCGTTTTCTGGCAGAAGATGTCTGCGAACGGCTCGACGATGTGCTAGATGGCATTCTGCGGGCGATGGCGCATCTGGAAAAATGAAAAGGGCGATCCACAATTCCGTAAAACCGTAAAAACGGCTTGCACGACCTGTAATACAGTGCTATTCTTGTCATACAAAAAAGAGGTGTATGATGGGTGCTGCAATTTCCATTCGTTTGCCCGAGCCGTTGGCTCGAAGGTTAAATAACTTATCCGAGGTGACGGAACGTCCGAAGTCCTTTCATGTGCAGAAAGCGCTCGAGAGCTACTTTGAGGAGTTCGCCGGTTTGCGGATCGCCTTGGATCGTCTGCACGACCCGAAGGACACCGTTGTTTCTTCAGAGGATATGAGGGCTTCGTTTGGGCTTTAACATCACATTTAAAAAGTCCGTTGAGAAAGACCTTTCGAAAATTCCGAAAGCGGTGGTTGCGCGCATTCTGGATAAGATCGATAAAGAACTTCCGGGTGGGGCGGAGTCATTCCCGGCGTTAAAGGGCGAATTTGCCGGATTGCGGAAGTTTCGGGTCGGGGACTACCGCGTGATCTATACCCTGCTTGGGGACGACGTCCTGATTCTGCATATCGCACACCGGAAGGACGTTTACCGGTAACCGGTTTATCTCAATATCACAAAATTGCCGGCGGTGTAACATGAGCGATACTGTGATCCCCGTTGAGCGGATCGAGCGGGCTATCTATTTCATTCGTGGGCAGAAGGTCATGTTGGGCCGTGACCTTGCGGCACTGTACGGCGTTGAAACCCGGGCATTGAAACAGGCTGTGAAACGGAATGAAGCGCGTTTTCCCTCATAAGCAACAACTTACGCAAAAACTCCGCAAACAGGCCTAATCAGTGTGAATCAAAAGGTTTGCTTACCCACACATTCTGCTGAAGAGGCAAATTAGCTCTCAGGCTTGGCGTCGCGGCTCATCAGGGACTCTACCGCGTCGCGGGCCGGCAGGTTCCGGTGGCAAAGGGCGTGGACAGTGTCGGTGATGGGCATTTCCACGCCGTGCTGGAGACCCAGTGTGTGGATAACCTTGGCGTTCCAGACGCCTTCCGCCACCATGCGCATGCTGTCGAGGATGTCGCCGATCAGCTCGCCGCGTCCGAGCCGCTCGCCGACAGTGTGGTTGCGGCTGTGGCGGCTGGTGCAGGTCACGATCAGGTCGCCGACGCCGCTGAGCCCCGCGAAGGTCGCCGGAACGGCGCCTAGGGCCACTCCGAACCTGGTGACCTCCGCCAGGCCGCGCGTGATCAGGGCGGCGCGCGTGTTGTCGCCGAAACCGAGCCCGTCAGAGGCCCCGACCGCGATGGCGATCACGTTCTTGACCGCGCCGCCGATCTCCACCCCGAGGGGGTCGGTGGAGGTGTAAACCCGGAAGCGCGGTCCGCTGAACAGGCTTTGCACACGGAGCGCTAAAGTTTCATCCGCGGCGGCGGCGACAACGGCGGTGGGGATGCCGCGGGCCACCTCTTCCGCGTGGCTGGGCCCGGATAGCACGGCGATCTGTTCTAGTGCCAAGATATCCTGCGCCAGCTCGCTCATGCGGCAGTGGGTGTTCTCGCACAACCCCTTGGTCAGGCTGACGGTCAGGGCTTCGCCCGGGATCAGGCCGGCGAATCTGCGGCAGACGTCGCCGAGGAACTTGGACGGCACGGCAAGGATGACAACCTCGGCGCCCGCAACGGCGCCGGCGGGGTCGCCCGACCACCCCAGACTGGCGGGCAGGGCCACGCCGGGCAGGAAGCGCGGGTTCTCGCGGCGCGCGCGGATCTCGTCCAGATAATCGGGAAAGGGTCCCCAGACCGTGACCTTGTGGCCGTAAGAGTTTAAAAGCAGCGCGGCCGCTGTGCCCCAGCCGCCGTCGCCGATGACGGTGATGTTCATGGGGTTGGACGATCCTTTTTTTTGCCGAAGTCAAAACGCGATTCAGTGCCCGCGCGCAGGCGCGCGATGTTAGAACGGTGTTTCCAGACCGCCAGCGCGGCCAGCAGCGTCAGCGCGCCGGAGAACCAGGTCCCGTGCCGGGCGCAGTAAAGCGGCCAGGCCGCGGCGCCCAGCGTAACCGCGGCCGTGATGGAGGCGGCGGAAACGTAGCGCGCCGCCAAAAAAACCGCCACCCACACAGCAAAGGCTATGCCGACGCCGGCCGGCGCCAGGGCCAGCAGCATGCCCGC
>JAQWAM010000259.1 GCA_028707675.1 Kiritimatiellia bacterium
AAGTGATGGCCGTTTAACAAGGTGTCTTCAAGACGGAGGTATTAATAATGTCAGAGCAGGAAGAGAAGGTTCAAGGCGGAATCCCCCCTAAAGTGTCACCATTGGCAACGGCGCCTGCCGCGCCGGTAGCGGGCGCGCCGCGTCCGATCACCGTGCGGCTCAAGCCGGTTGCCGCCGCAGCGGAACCGGACAGCGCCGCGCCGACATTAGCGCAGCCCAGTCCGCGCGCCACGTCGCGGGTTCCGGTGCCCGAAGAGGTGGCCAAAGCTACGGTGGCGCCTGTGCGGCCGGTCACGGTGCGTTTGCGTCCATTGTCTGCGCCGGGCGGCGGCGCGACCCGCGCGCCGGGCTCGACGCAACCGATCACCAAGGTGGATGCGCCTGCTTCCGGTGCGGTCTCGCCAATGCGGCCGCAGCATCCGCCGACGCCGGGAGCAAACCCGCTGCCAGCCGGGCCGAAACCGCTTTCGCCGGCCCAGCAACATGCTGCCAAGTCTAAGACATCCCGCATTTCGCTGGACTCTGCCATAGGCGTGGCGCCTGTGGGAGAGGACAAAGGCGGGCCCAAGACTATTCGCCTGAAAAGACCTTCGGATCTGGCGGCGCCTGTCGCTGTGCCGGGGCCGAAAAGCGCGACGACCGTGGTGCGCCAGACCTCGCGGATACCGGATGCGGCTTTGTCCGCGGCTGATGCAGCGACTGCGGCAACAGCTACAGTGACTCAAAAAAAGACGCTCAAGATCAAGCGCCCCGGCTTGAAGGAGCCGGATGCGGGTGCTGGTTCCGAAGGCGGTGACGCTTTTCCTGAAGGCGTGCAGATGACGCCTATCAACCCGTCGGATTTCGCTTCGTATCAGGAGCCCTCACCGGCGTTGACGGCGGTGGCGGCCATTGCGGCCATCGCCGCGACGGTGGCGATTTTCGCCACGATGTGGTTCCTTGCCGCGCACGCCATCGGCTCGGTGGCGGGCAAGAACTCCACGGCTTTTGTCGAAGGGCCGGATCTGCCGTGCCCGGGGCGTATGGTCAATTGAAGCCTATGAGGAATGCGAATGATGGCCGCCGGTTTTCCGGCGGCCGGCTTGTATATAACTTCAAGCTGATTAAGATTAGGATTAAGATTAGGATTAAGATTAGGAAAAATGGAGACTTTTCGTAATCGTAATCTTGCTCGTAATCGTAATCGTTCAAATACCGTTACCAACCTGTTTTCGCCCGGAACCCCGGGTGGCGGGCAATTCTAATTTTGATTTTTTTGGCTATTCGCCAGAATCTGCGGGTCACTAACTTGTCTTGATTTCATACCGCGCGGCTATCCGTTCTGCCGTGCATGTATTCGTGCGTGAGGCAGACGAGATAACCGCGCAATCTTTGCGGCTTTCGCGTTAAAACAATCTCTCATTTCATAGCTATCTTAGTCTTTGCCTTAGTTGTTTACGCTTGATCCACCCGCTTAACCGGTTTGCACAGCCCGGGCAATCCCGCCTTCCTTGCCAAAAGTAAATTGCTGGAATCGCACCCGAGAAGGCTTGACTCCGGGCTTAGAGCTTTGTTAATATGCGAACAATCGTAGACAAATGATTTTGTAAGATGACTTTTCGCTGGCGGACCGACACCGTCAAAATTTTGACTTTTGTCGTGCCGCAGGGGGAGTCGCTTAATGAGGAAACATGAATTCAGCTATAATTGTTGCAGCCGGCAAAAGCGAGCGCATGGGCCAGAATACGGACAAGGCTTTTTTGAACTTGGGGCCGAAACCGATCATGGCTTGGTCGCTTTTGGCTTTTGAGCAGTGTTCCGATATCGACCAGATCGTGCTGCTGGTGCGCAAAGACCAGGTGATGGCCGCCCGGAGCGTGATACAGATGTTCGGGATATCAAAGGCCGTCAAGGTTGTGGCCGGGGGCTCGCGCAGACAGGATTCCGTCACTAACGGCATGGCGGAGCTTGATCCCGAGACGCGGGTCGTGGTGGTGCATGACGGGGCGCGTCCGTGTGTTACCCCGCAATTGATCTCCGAAACGATCAAATGCGCGAAGCGCAACGGCTGCGGCATCGCGGCGGCGCGCATTTGGGACACCATAAAGTATGTTGAGCGCGGCAGCACGGTCAGCCACACACTTGACCGCTCCAAGCTTTGGGCGGTACAGACCCCGCAGGCGTTTAACCTGGATCTGTTGCGGCGCGCTTACAGAGAGGTGGCTTCCCGAAAAGCCACGGTCACAGACGAGGCCAGCGCGGTGGAGTTGCTTGGCGAGAAGGTGCGCCTGGTGGAGTGGCCGCGACCTAACATCAAAATCACGACGGCCGAGGATCTGCCTCTGGCCGCCGCCGCAATGAAGATCACCTGATTGATTTTTGCGCAAGGCTATGGATAAAAAATACGCGATTTTGGGTGATATTCACGCTAATCTGGAAGCTCTAAACGCGGTTATAGAAGACGCGCGGGCAAGAGGGGTAACGGATTTTGTTTGCGTGGGCGACGTGGTAGGCTACAACGCCAGTCCTTCGCAATGCATCAAGGTTATCCGCGAGCTTGGCTGTGTGACGGTGCGCGGGAACCATGACCATTACTGCTCGTACAACGAGAGCCTCGATGATTTCCAGCCCCTGGCGGCGAGCGTGATCGCTTGGACCAGGCGGCAGTTGACCGAGGAGGATGTCAAATGGCTGCACGACCTGCCTTTCAGCAAAGCGTACGGCGGGTTCACTTTGGTTCACAGCACGCTGGACATGCCTGAACGCTGGGGGTACGTTTTCGACTCGCTGGCGGCAGAGGCTAATTTCAATTACCAGTTGACCTCGCTGTGTTTCCACGGGCATACGCATGTGCCGATGATCTATGAGAAGCAACGCGAGGTCATGCGGATTGAACCCTGCAAGATCAAGATGGCCTTCGGGCAGAAGTTCTTCATCAACGTCGGCAGCGTGGGCCAGCCGCGGGACAACGACTCGCGCAGCTCGTATGTGATCTACTGCGCCAAGAGCAAAGAGATAAATTTTGTGCGGGTGCCGTATGATCTCCAGACTTCGATGGAAAAGAACATCAAGGCCGGTCTGCCGGAGAGGCTCGCGACAAGGTTGTCTTTAGGGCGGTGACCGCCGGGCTCTGGTGGTGCTGCGGCCCGTTTCCGCGCAAACCCGGCCACTAAGGGGATGGACGCAATGGCCGCGCTCGATTACCTGCAAAAATTGGCGCAACGGCGTCGTTTTGGAATAAAGCCGGGCTTGGAAACCATAGCCGCCTTGCTGGAGGCGCTGGGCAATCCGCAGAATGGCATTGCCGCCATCCACATTGCCGGAACCAATGGAAAAGGTTCGGTTGCCGCTATGTGCGAAACGGTGCTGCGCTGCGCCGGTTATAATGTGGGCCGTTACACTTCACCGCACCTGATATGTCTCAACGAGCGCTTCATGTTGAATGGCGTTCCGGTTTCCGACGTTGCGCTGGAGGCTGCCGCCCGCGCGGTCGAGAACGCCGCTGTCGGGGTCGAGCAAGGCCTTGGTAGCGAGATAACTTATTTCGAGGCTCTGACGGCGGCGGCGTTCCTGCTTTTCAGAGAATACAACATTCGTCTCGCGGTTCTGGAGACAGGTTTGGGCGGACGCTGGGACGCTACGAACGTGGTTGTGCCGCTGGTGTCTGTTATAACCCGAATCGCGCTGGATCATTGCGACTGGCTGGGCGGCACACTTGCCGCTGTGGCGTCCGAAAAGGCCGGCATCATAAAACCCGGCAGACCGGTGGTTTGCGCCGCAATGCCGGACGAGGCCCGCGCCGTAATCGAGTCAGCGGCCGCAGAGAAACGGGCGCCTTTTTTGGCAGTCGCCGATGCAGTGGAAGCCGGCGCGCGCGATGCCGCTTTGGACGGGCAGACGGTGCGGATATCCACGCCGTCGCAACAGTTGCCGTTGATACGCCTGCCTTTGGCCGGGGCTTTTCAGGTCGAGAACGTCTGCACGGCGGTAGCGGCTATGG
>JAQWAM010000260.1 GCA_028707675.1 Kiritimatiellia bacterium
TGCCGTAAACTTTCATTGAGCGCGAAGGCCATCCGTTGACGGCCGCAGCCAAAACGGCTAAAGCACGCCGAACATCTTTGACCAGCACCACCGGCTTGACACCGTCGTGCAAGGGCGTCTCGGATACCACCGCCGCCGCACCTTTCGCGATGGCGGCCTCGGCGTAGTTCGCGCCGTCTTCCTTAACGCCCTTGACCGCCGCAAAAACATCACCCGGCCTGACCCGGCGCGAGTCACACTGAACACCGCCGAACACCACACTCGGCGGTTTGCCTTGCAGCAGCTCCGCCATTTCTGTTATCTCTGAAAAACGCATTCCGCGCCCCGCCTCACTCCCTAAACACCCAACAACCTAAACACCTCACAACCTAAACACCTCGCAACCTCTTTGAACCCCTTCTCATAGCCCAGCGATATCCGTCTGGTCCTCGCTCAGCAAATCCGGCGGAACCTCCAGATAGCGCGCCGTGGCCGACGCGATCTTGGCGAAGACCGGCCCGGCCACATAACCGCCATAGTGCTGCGGGCGCGGGCGTTCTACCGAAACCAATACGCTGAACACCGGATCGCTGCCGGGCACGAACCCCACGAACGAGGCATAGTAGTCCGTGCTGGAGTAACCGCCGGGGACAGCCTTCTGCGCTGTGCCGGTCTTGCCTGCTACGGAGTAGCCCGGCACAGCCGCGCGTCGGCCGGTGCCGCCGCCTTCAGTCACGCCAATCAGCATCTCGCGCACTGCGCGGGCCACTTCCGGACGCACCGGACGGCCCAGCACCTTGGGTTCGGTTTTAAAAACAACCTCCCCCGAAGACGAAACGATCTTGTCAACCACGTAAGGCTGCATCATTACCCCGCCGTTCGCCAAAGTCGAATAAGCATTGATCATCTGCAGACCGGTAACCGCCACGCCCTGCCCGATCGGGATGCGCGTAGGCTTCAGCCTGTCCCAATCCTTCGCGCGCGCCAGAATGCCCCGCTCTTCACCCGGCAGCTCAATGCCCAGCTTGGACCCGATATTGAAAGCCCGCAAATAACCCTCCAGCCGCTTGTTGCCCAGCATCAGTCCGAGCTTGGCGCAGACGATGTTGCTTGATTTCTTCAACGCGGTGCTGATCGTGATCCTGCCATGAACGTGATCCCGCAACGGCTTGCCCGCGTAGAACCAGACCCCTTCGCCAGCATCCATAACCGTTTCGGGCGTCACCAGCCGCTCGTTGAGCACCGCCGCCACAGTCACAGCCTTCATTATCGACCCCGGCTCGTAGACGATCGCCAACGCGTTATTGCGCCACACGTCGAGGCTCGCATCGGTATAATTCTCAGGCTCGAAATCCGGGCTGGAAGCCATGGCCAGAATCGCGCCAGTCTTAACCTCCTGCACGATCACCCACCCCCCCGTGGCATCAAACTTCTCCACCACCTCTTGCAGAGCCTGCTCAACCACATACTGGATATTATGGTCGAGCGTAAGATAAATGTCCGCACCGGCAATGGCGGGCACATGTATGCTGCGGCGGCTGAATATCTCACTGCGCCAGGCGTCTTTCTCGCCTTCAATCATCCCCTGCGTACCGGTGAGATAACGGTTGAACTGCTGTTCTATGCCTGCCCCGCCGACACCCATATTGTTCACGAACCCCAATACGTGCGCCATCCGACGCCCCTGCGGGTAATGCCGTATCGTGATCTCTTCCGAACCGATCCCGCTGACGAGACTTTTGTCCGACAACGTTTCGTACACTCGGTCGTCGGTTGACCGCGCGACCGGTATGTACCGCGAATCCCTGCGCCGGAACTGCGCCAACACCTCGGACTCCGCCAGCCCCAGACTGTCCGCGACAACCTTGGACACGGCATTGACATCATGCTCTTTTTTCACGGACTTGGGGTCGATGAAGAACTGTCGGGCAGGCAGGCTCAGCGCCATCGGATGCCGATCGCCATTGCGGTCGAAGATGCTCCCCCGCAACCCCAACAAGGTGCGCTTGTACTCGCGCCCCGTAACTTTGGAATGGTTGGAAAGCTGCAGGTAGGCCAGCTTGCAGCCCAACCGGATAAAGCACAGGATGAATACAGCCGAAACGAGCCATGCGCGTATGAGTATGCCCCGCTCATGCATGACACCCCCTTACCTCCGTTGACGCCGCTACTGCCCGGCTTTTTGGGCGACACGCTCGGCGGAGGACCGCTCCTTGCGGAATTTCGCCAGCGCGATCTGTCCGGGCAGCGGTTCGCCCTCCACGCCTATACGAACCATCTGCTCAGGAGCCGGATAGTCCATCTCTAAACCGTGGCGCAACATCGCTTGAGCCAGTTTTTCGGGTGTGCGCTTGTCGTTCCAGCGCGCCTCTTCACGCACCCGTTCGTCCTCCAGCGACTCGAAGCACTGTTCATGCTTGCGGATCTCCTGCCCCAACTGGTTGCACTTGGAGTCCAGGCAGCAGTAAGTCAACGTCAGACTCACTATTAACACACTCATGCCCACCACGGCAGGCGAGAGCACTTTGGCATTCACATGCCTTCTACGATTTTTGCGCATTTCCAAACCCTCCTACAAAAAATTCCTCACCCCGGACTCCCGCTTCTCCCCACCGCGCGCAGCTTGGCCGAACGCGCGCGCGGATTATCCCGGATCTCCTCCACGCCGGCCCGCACCGCCTTGCGCGTGACCTTGACCGCCGCTGGCAGCTGGCCCTCCCAGCGCTCGCCGCCCTGCGCCAGCGAGACCCGCCGCCCGACATGCTCGGCGAAAAAGCTTTTCACCAAACGGTCGCTCAGGCTTTCGAAGGTTATCACCGCCATCCGTCCCCCAGGACGCAACAGATCCAGCCCGTCTTCCAGCGCCTGCTCCAGCTCCTCCATCTCGCGGTTGACCGCCATGCGCAGCGCCTGAAAAACGCGTGTGGCCGGATGGCGCGACCCTCTGCGCCCGCCTACCGCGCGGCTGACCGTTTCCGCCAACCGCGTCGTGGTCTCGATCGCCCCGGATCCGCGCTCGCGGATGATCGCAGACGCGATCCGCCGTGCCTGCGGTTCTTCGCCCAGCCGCTTGAAAAGCTCTCTCATTTCCTCCTTGTCCAACCGGGCCAACAGCTCAGTTGCGGACTCTCCGTCCGACTGATCCATGCGCATGTCCAGCGGCCCGTCCGCCATGAAGCTGAAACCGCGTAGCGGCGTGTCCAACTGCTCCGACGACACGCCCAGGTCCAGCACGATGCCGTCAACATCCGTAAACCCGTTTTCAGCCGCCAGCGCGCTGATGTCGCCATGCCGCCCGTGCACCAGCACCTTACACCCCGGCACCCCTTCCAAACGCTCTGCCGCGCGCCTCAAGGCCGCGCGGTCACGGTCAATTCCCAGCAGCCTTCCGTCCGCGCCAGCCCGCCGCAGGATCTCGCAGGCGTGTCCCGCGTTGCCGAGCGTTCCGTCGATATAGCTCCCGCCCGGAACCACCGCCAGCGCCTCCACGGTTTCTCGCAGCAAGACCGACAGATGCATACCAACTCCCGGGGCGACGGCGGCGGCCGCCCGGCAAACTCAAAACTCTATGTCTCCGCACGCCGCCGCCAGCGCCTTCTGGTCAACCGTCTCCTGCCCCGGCTGCGTCACCGGCGACCAAAGCTGAATGCGGTTCATGGCGCCGATCATCACAACCGTCTTGTCCAATCCCGCGAACGCCAGCAGACGGTCGCGGATGCGTATGCGCCCCTGCACATCAAGAAAAGCCTGCTCGGCGTTCTCGCCGATGATCCGCTGCGCGACCCCGGCTTTCTTGTCGAAAAGCGCGCGCTGTCGCAGTTTCTTCAGACGGCACTCCATCTCGGCCGGCGGTATGATGTTCAGACAACGCTCGTTCGGATCAGGAAAAACGTACACGTAATCCGGCGATCCCATCAGCTCTCGCCACCCGGCCGGCACGATCAGACGGCGCTTCAAATCCAAATTGTGGTCAAACCGCCCGACCAGCAATCCCGG
>JAQWAM010000261.1 GCA_028707675.1 Kiritimatiellia bacterium
GCTGCCGACCGGGGTTTCGGCCAAAGACGTGATACTCAAAGTGCTTTCGATATACGGCACCAAAGGCAATGTCGGGCGCGTTTTGGAGTATGGCGGCGAGGGATTGGCCGGACTGGGTGTGCCGGCGCGCGCCACGATCGCCAACATGGGCGCCGAGACGGGAGTCACGGCATCGGTGTTTCCGAGTGATGAGATCACCCGCGCCTTCCTGCGCGCGCAAGGGCGCGAGGAGGATTGGAGCGAGCTGTCCGCCGACACCGGGGCAACATATGAGGATGTGCTGGAGATCGACTTGGACGCGCTGGAGCCGATGGTCGCATGCCCGCACTCGCCGGGAAACATCAGGCCGGTCGCGGAGCTGGCCGGCAAAAAAGTCCAGCAGGTGCTGATAGGCTCCTGCACAAACTCGTCTTACCGTGACCTTAAGACAGTGGCGTTGATGTTGCGCGGCAAAAAAATCCATCCGGATGTCGAGGTGGGCGTTGCGCCCGGTTCGCGTCAGGTGGTGAACATGCTGGCGAAAGAGGGGCTGCTGGCCGATCTGGTCGCCGCCGGGGTAAGGATACTGGAGAACGCCTGCGGGTTCTGCATCGGCAACCACATGTCGCCGGGCACTGACGCGGTGAGCCTGCGCACCAGCAACCGTAATTTCGAAGGCCGGTCCGGCACCTTGTCGGCGGGAATCTATCTGGTGAGCCCGGAAACCGCGGCGGCAGCGGCCATGTCGGGAGCTTTCACGGACCCGCGTCAGTGCGCTTTGGCCGAGGAGGTTGCCGATCCTGCGCGCTTCGATGTCGACGACAGCATGTTTCTCTTCACGGAGTCGGCAGGCAAAGGCGTTCCGGAGACAAAGATCGAGCGCGGCCCCAACATTGGCGAGGCTCCGGCGGGCAAGCCGTTGCCGCAGAAGCTTGACGGGGTGGCGGCTATCAAGGTCGGCGACAAGATCACGACGGACCACATCATGCCGGCCGGCGCGCGTCTGAAATACCGGTCCAACGTGCCGCAGTACGCTAAGTACGTGTTTGAGAATGTCGACGCCGGTTTTCACGCGGAGGCTTCGGCCAACCGCGACAAAGGGCTGCACAACGTGATTGTGGCCGGCGAGAGCTACGGCCAAGGATCAAGCCGCGAGCACGCCGCGATGTGCCCGATGTATCTCGGGGTTAAGGTGCTGATAGCCAAGAGCATCGAACGCATACATTTGGCGAACCTGATCAATTTCGGCATAGTCCCTTTTATTTTCGACGATCCGTCTGATTACGGCAAAGTCGCCAAAGGCGACCGGCTGCGGATACGCGATTTGCGCGGGATTGTCGAAGGAGACGGGCGGGCGGCGGTAGAGAATATGACGAGAGAATGCGAATTCAATGTGACGGCGCGACTGACACCGCGCCAGAAAAAGCTGCTTTTGGCCGGCGGGCTTTTGCCGGCCGTGGCGTCCGGTCGCGCGTGAGACGCGGATAAATCACATTGACCTTAGGGACAATCAAAAGGTAACATGTTTTGACTATGAGCGATAACGAAGAGGCGAAGCCTGAAGGGCAGGACAACGGCGGCATTGTGCTGGATCTGAATTTTGCTCCTAGTTGGGCGCGGAATTCACCGGACGAGACCATCAAGCGGCTCCAGAACGGGCGCTATGACCATGATTCAGCAGACCAGCGGTCGCGCCGGAACGGGCCCGGCGACCGACATGAGCGCCGGCCTAAGGGGCGCGATTTCAGCGATGCCCCTCGCCGCTCATTTGACCGCAAGCCGCGCCGCGAGAACGGGCGCGCCAAAGGCGCGGATATGCGGCGTCCTGAACCGCGCGGAGCTTTTGCCGACCTTAAGGCGGACGCGGCGCCGCCGCGCGACGAGCGCCGTCGCGGGCAGGGAGAATATCGTCCCTTCAGGCAGGAGGCGCCGCAGCTCCCGCTGGAAATCCGTGTCCTTCCTGAGCAGAAAGCTTTGGGCGCGGTCATCAGGCGCATACAGGCATCGCACCGCGCGTTCCCGCTGCGCGACATCGCCTGGCTTTTTCTGGACAATCCGGCTTCGTGCCTGATACGCATCGAGCCGCTCAAGGATCAGCAGTTGCCGCTGTTCCAGTGCAAGGTCTGCGGAATGCCCGCGCTTAGCGAGGAGGATGTCCGCGCGCATCTGATGAGTCGTCACATGGAGGATTATTTCGATGTTGAGGAGGTTGATTGTGAGCCTCCGACCGGATCGTTCGTGTGTGTGGCCAAGTGCGGTTTGAGCGGGGTTTTGTTGGGTCCGCCTAACCACCACGGCTTCAACGCCAAGGTTAACGAGATGCTGCGGACGCGCTATGCGGGCATGAGCGAGGAGAATTACCGTTCGCGCATTGAGTCGGTCCGCGATCCCGAGGTGATCGAGCAGTGGCGTCAGCAGTGTACCAAGAAGTTTGTGTACCGACGCAAAGGAGTTTCGGAACCGGTTTCGGTCGAGCCGCCCGCGACGGCTGACGACGTGCCTGAAGGGGTGGTGGAGCAGGCTGAAGCGGTCGATGAGGCGCCTCGGCCGCCGCCCATGGAGCGCGATATCGCCGAGCTGGTGTTCACGCGAGAGATCATACCGTCGCAAATCGCCAGTGTGCGCCACATGGTCTGCACGGCGGCTGTGGCGATGCAGACGCCTAGTCGGCCTTTGTATTTTTCACTGAAGGATGTGCTGCAACGCGAGCGGCGTTTTCCGGCATCGCTGTTTTTTGCTTTGCGCGGCGCTTTCCGGCACCGCAAGCTCCACCTGTTCCGTGTCAACGACCCGCGCGGACCTGATTTTGTGATGCTGAACCCGGCGGCTGTGCTGGACCCCGCCCATGCGGTGCAGACTTTACGCGAAATTTTGACCCACGTCGCTGAGCACCCCGCGTGCACAAAGGCTGAAATGGTCAAAGCATTGGCCGGCGGGGACGAGAAAAAAATCAAAGAGGCGCTGGTGCAGTTGGCGTGGTTGGTAGAAAAAGGCCATGTAATCGAATATTATAACGAGGTGTTAAGCGTGCCTCAGGAATATCCGGTCTTTCGTGTGCTGCCGGGCGAGAAGCAGTCGGGCAGCAGGAAAACAGAAGCTCCGGCGCATCATGTAAAGAAACCGGTCGCGTCTGAGGCCGCTGAAAAACCGCTGTCAGATGCGCGGAAGGCGGCCGTCGCGGAGGGTGATGATTCAGCCGATGCGGGTCAGGCCGCGGCAAAGTCGGATGCCGCGGAAAAATTGCCGGCAGATGTTACTCCCGCAGAAGCTGCGGCGGATGATGCTTCAGCCGTTCCGGATAAGGACCCGCCGCCCGTCGACTGACAGGCGCCCTTCTGAAAGCAGTCGCAGGGCTTCGGGGTAAGCCTCGTGCTCTTGCGTCTGTATGCGGGCGTGGAGCGTCTCAGGCGTGTCGTCCTCCAGCACGGGGACGCTCCGCTGCACGATGACCGGGCCCGTGTCCGTGCCGGCGTCAACGAAATGCACGGTGCAGCCCGCCACCTTCGCGCCGTAATCCAGCGCCTGCCGCCAGGCCTGCAGTCCGGGAAAGGCCGGCAGCAGGGCGGGGTGGATATTAAGCACCCGCATCGGAAAGGCGTTCAGCAATCCGGGTTTGACGATCCGCATGAAGCCGGCCAGTATCACCGTATCGACGTCCGCCTCACGCAGCATGGCGATACAGCGCTGTTCCGCGGCTCCGTCCAGTTTGGTCTTGAAAGGCGCACAGTCAAGCCACGCATGACGGATGTTGTTTCGCCGCGCGCGCGCCAGAATGCCTGCGTCCGCCACATCCGAGAGCACGATCCGCATTTCGGCGTTCAGGTTTCCCGCATTTATGGCATCCAGCACCGACTTCATGTTCGAGCCTGAACCAGAACCGAGGACGGCGATCTTGAGTCTTTGCGCAGATGTGTTCATGGCGACAAGATTAGTAAACGGTGGACGGACGGACAAACAAAAAAAGGCCGCCCGGCTGAAGCC
>JAQWAM010000262.1 GCA_028707675.1 Kiritimatiellia bacterium
GATGACCGGCCGTCCGCGGAAACGGTCGGGCAACGGCGGAGGCGCGCCGTCGGGATACTTTATCGTGCGGTGTTTCTGTTGCAGCCGGGCGAGGATGATCTTTATCATAAATCGTGTCCGCAGTAGGAGAGGTTGAAGCTCTTGTTGCAGATCGGGAAATCCGAGATCTCCTGGCCGCGCAGGGCATACGCCAGACCCGGCCAGTTGTGGAATGACGGATCAACCACCTTGTAGCGGGCGAAACGTCCCTGCGCGTCGGTGAGCGCCACATGGCAGACCTCGCCCCGCCACCCTTCGTTGAGTGCGATCGCGAAGCTGTCGGGAGCAAGCGCCTTGACGGGGACACGGGGCGCTCCGGAAGGCAGAGACCGGATCCGGTCGCGGATAAACCCGATGGTGTGCCGGATCTCCAGCCAACGCACAAACGCGCGCGCGAAAACATCCCCAGATTCGCACGTCGAGAGGGGAATGTGCGAGAAGCAGAAGATGCCGGACGGCTGGTCGCGGCGCACATCCCGCTCCAGACCCGAGGCGCGCGCCGCAGGCCCGACAACGCCCAGCTCTTCAGCGACCTTGCGCGGCAGCGGCCCAATCTCTTCAAACCGCGCCATGACCGACTGGGTATCCCACAGGAGCCGGATAGCGGTCGCCGCGTCCTTCTCGCCCGCATCGAGGCGGCGTTCAAGCTCCGCCATGCGGTCGGTGTCGACATCGAAGCCGAGGCCGCCGGGCCGAATCAGGCCGCGACCGAAACGGCTGCCGCACAACAGCGCCGTCATGTTGAGGAAGTCGCCGCGGATGCGCCCGCAATAACTGGCGGTGGGCAAGAAGCCGACATCCCCCGCCAGCGCGCCGATGTCCCCGATGTGGTTGGCCAAGCGCTCCAACTCCAGGGCGATGCCCCTGACAGCTTGGGCGCGGGCACTGGTCCGGCAGCCCGCGAGCGCTTCAATCACATGGCTGTACGTTGTGGCGTGCGCGACGGTGGCGTCGCCCGACAACGTCTCGGCATAGTGTGCCGCGCGCGCGTCGGGGCCGCCGATCAGCGCCTCCTCCACCCCGCGGTGCTGGAACCCCAGAGCGATTTCGAGGTGAAACACATGCTCGCCGTGGCACTGGAAACGGAAATGGCCGGGTTCGATGACGCCCGCATGGACGGGTCCGACCGCCACCTCGTGAACCTGCTCGCCCGAGACGCGGTAGAAATCGCCCACAGCCGGAAGAATAGGCGAGCCGGCGGCCCTGCCCCACGCGTCACGCCCGGCCCACGAACGGCAATACCGCACCGGCTTGAACCACGGGTGTCCGACAGGCCGCAGGCCGAACTGCTCGGCGATCTCGCGTTCAAAGAGATGCACTTGCGGGCAACGGGGAGTTAGCGACGGAAACTCGCCGCCTTCGATATCCGTTGCAGTCGCGAACAAGAGATTCCGCTCGTCATCGGCGAGCACGGCATAGATACGGGTCGCGTCAGGGATCGGCGAGGGCGTTCCGAACAAGGCGCTCACCCGCTGGCGCGCGGCCACGCCGTCGAGAACGGCCTGACCGAAAGCCGCGGTCGCGAGCACGGGTATCTGTGAGCGTTTGACAGCCTGCCCGTTGGTCAGCGTCGCGAGGTCGGGACGTGAAGCGTTCATGGCCGGCCCTCCAGAAAAAGAACCGCGTCGCGTATGAGCGCGGCGACCGCTTCGGGGACATATAAACCCAGTAGCGACACAAGCAGCAGCAGTCCGATGATCGGCGCGCCCGAGAGGAAAGTTTCGCGGTACGGCCTGTTGCGCGCAGAGAACGAGGCGCGGCCCTGCACCACCTTCAGAACGGTCGCGCCCATTCCGATGAAGACCGCCAGCAGCAGGAAGAGAAAGAGTCCGCCCGTGACATAGCGCCCCGCGTCAAACGCGCCGTTGAGAATGGAGAACTCGCTGATGAAGGGTCCGAACGGCGGCGAGCCCGTGATGGCAAAAAAGCCCACGAGGAAGAACGTTCCCGAAAGCGGCAACCGGCGCATCGCGCCTGACACCTGTTCGGTGCTCTTGCTGCCGTAAGCTTGATAAATGTTGCCGGCGGAGAGAAAGAGCACGCCTTTGGTCAAGCCGTGGGACAGAACGTGGAGCAGCGTGCCGAACAAGGCCGGCGCGCCGATGCCGAGACCCATCGCGAGAATCCCCATGTGCTCGACACTGGAATAGGCGAGCATCCGTTTGAAATCGCGCTGACCTACCAAGAACACGCAGGCCACGGCCATGGAGAAAAGCCCGATCCAAATTAGCGGGCGGGAGACGAAGGCCACGTCTCCCGCAGCCGCGCAGATGTGGTAAATGCGCAGGATCGACAGGAACGCGCAGGGCAACAGGGCGCCGGACAACATCGCGGATACCGGCGCCGGGGCTTCGCTGTGGGCTTCCGGCAACCATGTGTGCATGGGCGCCAAACCCATCTTGGTGCCGTACCCCACCAGCAACAGCAGGAAAGAGGCATGTAGCCACGGCTTTGACAACTGCGGCGCGCGCTCAAGAAGTCCCTCCAGCGTGAGCGCGGAATCAAGGCCCGCGTGCAGCGAGGAATAGGCAAGGAAAAAGGTTCCCAGCAATCCCAGAGCGATGCCCACGGAACAGACCATCATGTATTTCCATGTGGCTTCGATGCTCCGCGGTGTGCGCTCGAAATAGATCAGCGGCGCGGTCACCAGAGTAGTGCCCTCGATGGCAACCCAGGTTAAACCGAGGTGGTGCGAGCATGTGACAAGGCTCATTAGACCGAGGAAGGCCAAAAAACAGAAGCAGAAAACGCGGTTGGGGGTTTCGGCGCGGTGACGGAGATATCCCGCCGCGTGAAACGAACAGAAGAAAAACAGCGCGCTGACCGTCAGGAGAATGATCTTGCCGAGCGGGTCGAGCACGAGCCACGCCGCTCTTGCCGCCAGCCCCGGACGCGTCAGCGCGAAAACCGTCAGCGCGAGGTGCGCGGTTCCCGTTACCGGAATCAGCCAGGGCCGCAAACGGTTAGACGGCATAGCCGCAGCGAGGACGGCCAGCAGAATTGGAACGAAAATCAGCGCGAGCGCCATGAGGCTTTACTCCTTCAACGAGATCAGCCGGCGCGTATCCGTGGACGAGAACGCCTGGTTGATCTGATTGACGATAATGCAGATCACAAAGATGCCGACAAAAAGATCCAGCAGCACGCCCATCTCGACGACGAACGGCATGGCCTCGACCAGCAGCATCCCGAAAATGAAAATGCCGTTTTCCAACACGAGATAGCCCATGACCTGGGAAATGGCTTTGAACCGCGTGACCAACAGAATGAAGCCCGCGAGCAGGGTCGCGATGGCGGCCGGCACGATCAGCGCGCCCGTGTGCTGCGCGGCGAGCGGCAGCCGGTCGGCGAACAGCAACGCTGAAACCGTGCCCAGCGCGCCGAGGATGACGGAGGTTTGCAGGCCGATCAGGGGCTCCACTTCGCGCTTTATTTTGACATCGCGCAAAGCGCGGAGCATCATTCCCGGAATCACGAGGCCTTTAAGCGTGATGGTGGTCACCACGGTCAGCGCGACCACGGGCGAAAGGTGCTCGTGCAGCAGCAGAGGCAGAAGCCCCAGCAGGGCGCCCTGTATGGCCACGGTCCGGATGACCGAGACGATCCGGGTCGTGCCGAGCAAAAAGAGGTTCAGCATCAAAACGGCGACCAGAATTGAGTTGAGCGGGTTAGTCATAGCATTACCTTATCAGCAGAATGAACCCGAAGCCGCAGAAAAGCAGCGCGCCGAACAGCAGGTATGGCACACGCCGCATCTGGAGGCGCGCCATCACCGACTCCACAATGCCGATCACGACCGCCAGCCCCAGAATCTCCGCGATATACAGCGGCCCGTCCAGCCACGCCCGTCCGAACCGGAACGGCGCGATCACATGGAGCAGCACCGTGCCCAGCACGAGCAGTTTAACTGCCGAGGCGT
>JAQWAM010000263.1 GCA_028707675.1 Kiritimatiellia bacterium
TCGAATGCATCTACAGCGGCGAACCGACCATCACTACCTGCGAGACCGGACACCGCTCGATCACCATCGCGCATCTGGCCGTGATCGGCCTGCGCCTTGGGCGCGACAAGCTGCGCTGGGATCCGAAAAATGAGCGTTTCGTGAATGACCGCGAGGCGAACAGTCTGCTGTCCGCCCCGCTGCGCGGCCAATGGACCCTCAATCCCAAGGTGTGAACAGTTCGCGCATCCTCAAAATAATCCCGGCTTACCTATTACTTGGCCATTTTGCCACACTAAAGGTAGGGCGGTTTCCCCGAAAGCGCCGCGGACGCCTCGGGGAGGCATCCCTACCTCTCTCACCCACTCACTCACACACTCACACACCCACACACCCGGGTTGCGGGCTGCGCCAGCATTAGAGCAGATCGCGGATCTGGTTGGCGTCGCGTATCAGCGCCTCCAACTTTTTGTAGTCTTCGGCATCGAGACAGGCCTTAAAGGCCTGCAGCCGCTCGGAAAATGCCTCGATCGACTTTAAAACCTGCTCGCGGTTGTGGCGGAAGATCGGCACCCACATCTCCGGCGAGCTTTTGGCCAAACGCACCGTGGAGGCGAATCCGCCTCCGGCCAGCCGCGGCACTGCGTATCCGGCTTTCTCCTCGGTCTGCACCGCCAGCGAGAGCGCGTAGGCCGCGACGTGCGAGAGGTGCGAGACATACGCCGCGTGGCGGTCGTGCTGGTCCGACGCCATGAACTCGAACTTCATGCCGACCGCGTGGAATATCTCCAGTGCGGTTTTGCAGGCGTCCGGCGCGCTGTCGTCCAGATCGCACAGCAGCACGGTCTTGCCGCGGAACAGTCCTTCGAGCGCGGCGTCCGGTCCGGCGTTCTCCGTGCCGGCCATGGGATGTGCCGCCACATAGCGCGCGCGGTTCACGTGGCCGCGCGCGGGCTCGACGATCCTGAGTTTGGCCGACCCGAGGTCTATGACCGTCTGATCCGGACGCGCGGCATCCAGAACAGTCGGCAGCATGGCGGCGATGGCGTCTACCGGCGTGGCCAGCAGCAGCGCGTCGCTGTCCCGCATGGCTTCCGGCAGGGACACGACACGGTCGACCAGCCGCATCTCCAGCGCGCGCCGCGCGTGTTCCCCGGAGGTCTCGACCCCCAGCAGCGCGTCGGCCAAGCCCGCCTTGCGCAGGTCTATGGCGAAAGAGCCTCCGATCAGGCCGAGGCCCACTATAGATATTCTCATGTTTTTGCTCCGGCAATCTTGCTTGTCACGCCTCCCGGCCCGTCAGGAAGACTCTGCGGATCATCTTGCATATGCGTTTGGCTTAACCCCGTTATACTAAACCCCGGACAAAAAAAGAACCCAATTCATGCGAGCGCGCGAAAATCGCGTGCGCTTGGGACGAAAGCGCATGCTCGACGCCGAAAGCCTCGGCATGTGAGGTGTCGAGCATCTCCTGAAAGATCCGCGAGAGCAAGGGCGTGGCCTCAACTTTCAAGTTGCGGACGAGACCCAATCCTCGACACGCAATCCCGGCACACGCAAAAACTCGCGGACGTTGTTGGTAACCAGCGTCAGCCCGGCATGCAATGCGTGTGCGGCAATGAGCAGATCATAATTGCCGATCGGTGTGCCTGCGGCTTTCAGATGGGCGCGAATCTTGCCGAACGAGACCGCCGCAGCGGCCGGGAAATCAAGAATATCCAATGGGGCCAAGAACCCTATCAGAGCCGCACGGTTTGTTTCGGGCCTTGTGCTACGGGCAACGCCATATTCCAGCTCGCAGTACGTAATGGCGGAAACGCCGACATCACCGACCCGCAAACGATTAAACCGCTCACGGACTGCGGGCGGCGACTGTTTTATGATGTAGATGCAGATGTTTGTGTCGAGAAGATAGCGCATCAGGCGAACTCCTCGCGCTCCGGTTGATCGCCCTGTTCACGAACGTTCATAAAGTCTGATGTGAAACGCTTGGCCTCTTCGAACATCGCCTTCCATGGATCGGTGTCACACGGAAGCAATACTACGCACTCGCCCACATGTTGAATCAATACTGACTCGCCTTTGAAACGGAACTCCTTGGGCAGGCGAACGGCCTGACTCTGCCCGTTTTTAAATAACTTAGCTTTTTTCATGAGACCATAGTATAGACTATTTCGTTTTAACGTCAAAGGGGTTCCTGACCATCGAACGCAATCGGAAATGGTAAAAGAATAAGCGTTATGGATATTTAATGTGTTGCCGCGATGGCGCATAATGATACACAGTTTTAATGGCGGGACTTATTAAAGGAGTTGTGCGATGAAAGCTGGATCTGTCGGTGTGTTCTTGCTTGGATTGTGCGGGTTTGCGCCTATTGAGATGTTTGCGTCAGATGTGGTGGAGGTGGGAATTGGAGAAATCGGATATGTCGGCACGAACGGCGTCAGCGAAACGCTGTCACACTCCATACTGATTGAGGGTGAGCTGCGCAAAGTCGGCGCAGGCACCAACGACGTGCCTGCGGGGCGGCTGATTTCCGCGCAGGGCAGGGTGACGCTTGTCGAGGGCGGATTGCGGGTTGAGACGGGCGGGACACCCGAAACGGTCGCCGCGCCTGCGGAGATTCTGGCGCAAGCCGCCATGTGGTTCTCGGCGGATACCACAGCGGGCAGTGGATGGCGTGGCATGACGCCGCCTCCAACAGCGTGTCGCCAAAGGTGTATCACCTGTTTGCTGTTCACGCGTGTTTTGAGCTCAACGGCTGGCTGTTCGGGTATGACAGCGCTCTGCCGGATCTCCATATCGGCCACACGTTGAAGCGGAACCGCTACGCGGAGTGAGACTCTGACGCGAAGCGGTTTTTTCCTTTGCCGAAGCGTATACTTTCTTCCGTGGCCGACGCATGGTGCGGAGGCCCTTAACGGAAGGGAGTCAGTCATGTCGCCATTGCGCGAAGAGGCGCTGCTGCAGATGCGGCTGCGCGGTTTTGCCCCGAAGACGGTCGAAGCGTATATCTACGCGATGAAAGTGCTGTGCCGTTTCTACATGCGGCCGCTGGAGTCGCTGACCTGCGCGGAGGTGCAGCGGTTCCTCGACGAGGTGATCACGGTCTGCAAGCGAGCCTGGGCCACGGTGAACGTCTATTTCAGCGCGTACCGGTTTCTCAAGGACGTGGACCGGGAACGGATGCGGCTGTTCGTCGGAGACGGCAAAGGCCGCAAGGACCGCTATACGGTACTGTCGGCGCGGGCGCTGTCCCTGTTGGAGGACCTGTGGCGCGAGGAGCGCCCGTCCGAGTACTTTTTCACGCGCGCGGGCGGCGACCGGCCCCTCAACGACTGCACGGCCCAGGCCTTGTACTATGCGGCGCTGCGCGCCAGCGGCGTGCGGCGCGTGGGCGGCATCCACGTGCTGCGGCACTGTTTCGCCACCCACCTGAAAACAAACCCCTTCCTTTCCGAGGCGGCGGTCAAGGCCTACCCGCGGCTTGAAAAATATTTCTCGGGCGAGGCGCGCTTCGATGCGGCGGCCGTCGAGATCGTCAGGGATGTGCTGGAGTCCGCCTATCCGCAGGTGCGTTTCGGCTACAATCCCTCGCTCTGCGGCGCGGCCTGCCAGCGCGCCTGCCTGGCGCACCTGGAACGGAAGGGTGTCCTGACCCGCACCTTCACCAACGCATTCAGGCCCTAAGGGTCGCGGCTGACGACGCTGGTTTCAAGGTTTAAGGTTTCATATGAACCTGCGGTTCGCGGGTCGCCTGTCAGCGTCCTGCGTCTTAGGTCATGAGTCCTCTGCTTCCGCGGAGACCGCGGGCTCCAGCGGCGCGATCCGGGGTGCACAACGGGAGAGGTAATCTACGCGGCCGGTGGGTCAAGAGGCGTTCCGCCCTGTTCGTTCTTGCCATCTTAGTGGTTATTGGTAATCTGTTTCCATGAAAGCAACCATCTCAATGGACGAAGTTGGACGATTGGTGCTG
>JAQWAM010000264.1 GCA_028707675.1 Kiritimatiellia bacterium
GGCGGGACGACCACATCAAACATCTGACCCGCTTTTATTTTGTCGTTGGCCTTGACCGCCGCCCCGTCGCAGGTCACCAGTCCGGCTTTTATCAAAGACTGCAGACGCGCCCGCGAAAGCCCGGACTCCAGGGCCGCCAGCCAAGCGTCCAGCCTGCCCGCCACGCCCTCAGGCACAACAAATTTCATGGTCGTCCCTTCCATACCAAACCTCTCACACACCCGCATACCCACCCGCAAACCGGGCTCATCTGTGTTCAGATGCACATCTCATCACTTGCGAACGCGGATGCGATCTTGGAGTGCGTGCGGCAAGAGTGCCGCTGTGCGGAACTCGCGACGCCGCTTTCTGACGCCGCGCACAAAGCGGTGCCGCAACCCGCGCGAAACACGGCTTTTGTCACCGCACTCCAAAATCCCACCCGATCGCATATCCGCTTACGAACACCCGCAAACAGGCTCATTCGAGCTTTCAAAAGCTCCGCGAAACTCAAGCAAAAACCCGCCGTCACGAGCCAGGTCCAGTGCCACGCGCAAGTCCGGCGCATGCCCCTCGAACGCCTCCTCCACGCGGTCGCCCGCCTCACCCTTAACCGGGTCGCGCAAAATCTTTACCGTGTATCGCAGCGCGCGCGCCACCGCCGGCGCGCGTAGCCATAAATCCTCGAACCGCACGGTCAACACGCGCGGCTCCGCCGTGAGACCTCCTACCGACCAGACGCCGCCCTGCCGCCTGGCCGCCACCATGAACTGGCCTGGCTCTCCGCGCATGACCCAAAAATCGTCGCCGCCCGCAACCGCCGCCAAACCGAAGGCGGCGCGATACGCAGGCGTCACACGGTCGCCGAACACCGGAGCCGGCAACCGCGCACCGGTGAAAGGCATCTTTTGGAACAGCAGGTCGATCCCGCAGCGACCGTCCCGCACGTCCAGTTCCACCAGACCGTCAAGGACAGCGAAACGCCGCTCGGCAAGATCACCCGGCCGGTCACAAAAGACCAGATGTTGCTCGATGCCGCGCCGCCAGTACGCAACCACTTTCCCGCCGGGAACATAAAGCACCTGCGGTTCTTCCGCTTCCGCATCGGGCGTTGAAAGTTGAGCGTTGAGCGTTGAGCGTTGAGCGTCACTCTGTCCCTCCGCTCCCCACAAAACCGATCCTTCCGGAAAACGCGTGATGGACAAATCGTTCCCCTCGCTATTATCGCGGCTCGCGGGGACGCTCGCCCTCCACGTTTCGGTCTGAGGTTGGATCTGGAGGGCGAGCGTCCCCGCGAGCCGCCGCGTCTTTTTCGCCGATAGCGCGCGCAGCGAGCAAAACGCGCTCATGTCGGTGACGCGCACACGCGCCTCGATTTCACGCCCGTCCCTAGCCGCGAACCTCACGCGCGCCTCTCGGCCGGCCCCGAAAGCGGTCAGCGCCCGGTGGCGCGAAAACTTGACCGGGCGCATGCCGCAGGTCAAAGGTTCCCCCGCCAGCGGCGCAAGCCCCAGTGTGGAGGTGTCCAGAGACGGCCGCCCGTCGAACCACACGCGCCACACCGGACAATCCGGATAGACGGTCGAGCCGATCCACACGGTCTCCACCCCGACTTCCGCGCGCACGCGTTGGCCGGGCGAGACCAGTTCAAATGTTGAAGGCGTCGGTCGCATGCGCCCCCTCCGTCCCCGCATGACGTTGTCAGGCGCCGCTCAAAGCTTCAGTTTTGAGAAAGCGTCGCCCAGGCTGCCCAGAGCGCCCCCGCCTTTGTTGCCTGCCATCCAGTCTGACACGTCGTCACCGCCGTCACCAGATCCGCGCGCCTCCCATTTGGACGGCAGCGTCAGCGAGATGCGGTCGCCTTCAACCGCCTTGACCACCACTTCGATCTTGCCTGCGGGAGGGAAAACCCGCTCCAGCTTGGCCGCCGGATTACCGCCCTTGGGTATGTCGGTCTCGCTGATGTGAAGCAGGCCGGTCTTCTCTTCCGAAAGCCTCACGAACAGTCCGAAGGGCTGGATGGATTCCACAATGCCCTCGACTTTGGCGCCCGGCGCCAGCTCGCCGGGATTGAGTGCTTTAATCCGCTCATCCACCGGCTTCAGACTTATGCGGCGACGCTCAACATCAATGCTGTCCACCTGCAGCATCAGCTCCTGCCCTTCGGACACCACCTCGCGCGCGGACATGATGCGCCGCCCCCCGCCGAGCTTGCCGATGGGTATCAGCCCCTCGACACCCGGCACGATCTCGGCGAACGCGCCGAACTTCTCAAGTTTGGTGATTTTGCCGACAAACACCGCGCCTTGCGGAAAACGCGCCGCCGTATCATCCCAAGGATCACCCTGCGCGCCGCGCAGGCTCAGGGATATGCGGTTGCGGTCCCAGTCCAGATCTTTGATCTGCACGTCCACTTTGTCTCCGGCCTTGACCACATCCTCGGGTTTTACGTCGCGCCCCCAAGCCACCTCTTTCAGCGGGATCAGCCCCTCGGCGCCGCCGAGGTCCACAAACACGCCGAAGTCTACAATGCGCGTCACCGTCCCGCTCGCGACCATGCCGACATACAGGTCTTCAACCAATTCCAGACGCTGCTCCTCACGCTCTTTTTCCAGCAGCGCGCGGCGGCTGACAATCACATTCGTTCCGCGCTCATCCTCGCCGTATTCCGAAACGATAAAGTTAAAGGTCTTGCCGACATACTCCGCGCCCTCCTGACGAAACAGGCTGATCTGGGAAAAAGGGCAGAAGGCTCGCTTGCCGGAGACCGTGACCTCGTAGCCGCCGTTTATCTCTTTCTCGACCTTGCCCTCCACCGGCATCTGGCGCTCGTAGGCGTCCGCCAGCGAGCGGTCCACCACCTGCTTGGCGCCCAGCCCGCCCGAGAACAGGAACGCCCCGTTCAACATGCCGGCGAAGATAACATCCGCCCTGTCGCCGATCTTGCAGCGCAGCGTGCCGTCCTCATTGGTCATGTCCGCCAGCGGCACCAGTCCCTCGCGCTTGGCGTTGACATCCAGAGTCACATATTGCTCCGAGATGTTGCTGACCGTCCCGCTCACGCGGTCGCCGGGATTGAACCCCTTGCGGTAAACGCTCAGCTGGTCTTGCAGCAGATCCTCGAAATCCGCCATCGATACTTTCTTGTCGCTCATTTAAACTCCAAAAAGGGTTTCAGGATACGCTATTTGTAACCTTTAAGGCAATCCGTAACAGCCTGCGGGCACGATTTCACTTCAGGCGCGGACCCGGTTATTTTCCGGCTTCCGTGACCACGATCTCTTCCGCGACAAATTCGCGCAACTTGGCCTGAATGAAATCCTGCCGCGTGAAGGCGGCCGACTGGCAGCCCGCGCACATGCCGCGGAAGGCGATCACGACAACGTCGCCCTCGATGTCTATCAGCTCTATGTCCCCCCCGTCCTTCCGCAACTGCGGGCGTATCTCGCGGTCGATGATCTCTTCCACAAGCTTCATCTTCTGGATATTGGAAAGCTTTTTGCGGGGCTGGGCCGCCACGTCAGGCGCGCGCGGCGGCTTGGCATCGCGAACGGAGTCGATTATGCGCTGTATGTCGTCCTGGCACATGCCGCATCCCCCGCCGGCCTTGCAGAAGTTCGTGACCTCGTCAACCGCCGTGAGGCTGTTCTCCGTGACCACCCGGCGTATCTCGTTTTCGGAAACGCCGAAACAGGTGCATACTATATGATCATCGAGATTCTTGACCCCGGTCTCGCCGGTGCGGTAGTTGTGGATCGCCGCCTCCAGCGCCTCGCGCCCCATCACCGAACAGTGCATCTTCTGGTCGGGCAAGCCGCCCAAAAAATCGGCGATGTCCTTGTTTGTGATTTTTTCGGCTTCCTCAATGGTCTTGCCCTTGACCATTTCCGTCAGAGCGGAAGACGACGCGATGGCGCTCGCGCATCCGAAGGTCTGGAATTTGACGTCCTCTATGCGCTTGTCAGCGCCTAACTT
>JAQWAM010000265.1 GCA_028707675.1 Kiritimatiellia bacterium
TCTCGTTTTTGCCCGGAACCCCCCGGTTGGTCGGCTTGTCTCGGTTACCCACGACAGCCAGTATTCACCTAATTTATTATCGGTGGCTAACTTAATAAATCGAGCCGCAAGCCGCAAGCGCATTCATAAAAAAATAATCAGCGGCAGGGTGCGATTCTTTGTAGACTCGCACCCGTATGCGTTTCCAGCGTAAAAATTCGCCTGACCGTAAAACCCCTGGTTTGTTAAACTTTAAAGATGAGCAACAAACCAGGTTGGTTATCAAGATGAGCGGATTCTCAAGATGCTTGACCGGATGTCTCGGTGTAGCGCTTTTGTTGTCGGCCTCGATGGCGCAAGAGCCCGCGCTGCCGACGGGTCTCGCGCCGTCCAGTCCGGAACCGGCCCTGCCGTCCGGATTGGATATGCCCAAGCCGTCCGAGCCCGCGCTGCCGGCCGGTTTGGACGCGCCTGCCGCCCCGTCCGAGCCCGCGCTGCCCGCAGGATTAGGCGCGCCTGACGGCGGACAGAAACTGGCGGCGCCGCGCGAACGCCGCCTGCCGGAAGGGCTGAGCGGCTTCTGGGAAACGCGCGGCGGCGCGCGCCTGCAGGACGACCCCTACGAGAAGGCCGCCTCCATCGGCGAGACGCGCCTGCAGTTGCAGCTCGACCGCGCGGGCGAGAAAGCGGCGCTCAAGGTGGTCGGCGATTTCCTCTACGACCCCGTGCTCAACGAACATGACGTCGACCTAGAGGACGGCGACGGCTGGCTGGATCTGCGCCAGGCCAACCTGCTCCTGCGCCCCGCCTCGTTCATGGATCTCAAGCTCGGCCGCCAGATCAACACATGGGGCACGGGCGACATGCTCTTCATCAACGACCTCTTCCCGAAAGACTGGAACTCGTACTTCATCGGGCGCGACGACGAATACCTGAAGGCGCCCTCGGATTCGCTCAAGGCCTCGCTCTTCAGCGATTGGGCCAACCTCGACCTGATCTACTCGCCGCGCTTCGACAGCGACCGCTTCATCGACGGCCGCCGCATCTCCTATTGGAACGGCGCGCTCGGCCGCCGCGCCGGACGCGACGCAACGGTCAGCGCCGACAAACCCGACGACACCTTCCGCGACGACGAATGGGCGGCGCGGCTCTACCGCACCCTCGGTTCCTACGAGATCGCGGCCTACGGTTACGACGGCTTCTGGAAAAGTCCGGCCGGCAGCGACCCGCGGACCGGGCGCGCGACCTTCCCGCGCCTGCAGGTCTTCGGCGCCAGCGGGCGCGGCCCCTTCGCCAAGGGCATCCTGAGCCTGGAGACCGGCTGGTACCGGTCCGCCGACGACCTTTCCGGCGACGATCCCTTCGTGCGCAACAGCGAGCTGCGCTATCTGGTCGGCTACGAGCAGGAGCTGGCGCGCGACCTCACCGGCGGTATCCAGTACTACGTCGAGCAGATGCTGGATTACGACGACTACCGGCGCGCCCTGCCGCCCGGCATGCGCGCGGCGGACGAATACCGGCAGGTCGTCACGCTGCGCCTCACCAAGCTGCTGATGAGCCAGAACCTGCAGGTCGGCGTTTTCCTGTACTTCTCGCCGACCGATCGCGACGCCTACCTGCGGCCCAAAGCCAGCTATAAGATCGACGACCACTGGATCGCGGAAGTCGGCGGCAACATCTTCGTCGGCGAGGACGACCACACCTTCTTCGGCCAGTTCGAGCGCGCCAACAACATCTACGCCAGTCTGCGCTACGGTTTCTGACTCCTGATTCCGCTTGACGCGCCGCGTCCAAAGCGTTCATGCTGTTGCGCATGTTGAGAGACGGGCATATCAGGCTGCTGTCGGCGCATGTGGCCAACAAGATCGCGGCGGGCGAGGTGGTCGAGCGGCCGGCCTCGGTGGTCAAAGAGCTGGTCGAGAACGCGATCGACGCGGGCGCGGGGCGCGTCGACATCGCGGTCACGGCCGGCGGGCGCAAACTGATCGCGGTCAGCGACGACGGCAACGGCATGGGGCGTGACGACGCGCTGATGAGCATCGAGCGTCAGGCCACCAGCAAGCTGCGCGATGTTGACGACATCGAGCGCATCGACACGCTGGGCTTCCGCGGCGAGGCTTTGCCGTCGATAGCCTCGGTCTCGCGCTTCACTCTCAAGACCCGCCGTCCGCAAGACGAGTCCGGCACCGAGATCGCCGTACTGGGCGGCAGATTACAGGAGGCACGCGAGGCGGGTGTGCCGCCGGGCACCACGGTAGAGGTGCGCGACCTTTTCTTCAACGTGCCCGCGCGTCGCAAGTTTCTGCGCGCCTACCAGACCGAGCAGGCGCACATCCGCGCGGTCTTCACCTTGCAGGCGCTTGCGCATCCGGAAGTCGGACTGAGCCTGACCGCCGACGGACGCGAGCTGTACCGCCTGCCGCAGGGCGCTTCGCTGGAAGAACGCGTGCGCGACGTTTTCGGCGAGGAGTTCCGCGTCGGCCTGCGCCCTGTCGGCAAGCGCCGCGGCGATATCGCGGTGACCGGTTTCGCGGGGCTGCCGAACGTGACGCGCAACGCGCGCGGAGAGCAGTATGTTTTCGTCAACCGGCGGCCCGCCACCGCGCCGGTTATCGCCTACGCGCTGCGCGAGGCTTATCCGCCGCTGGACCGGGAGCGGCGTCCGGTGGTTCTGCTGTTCATTGACCTGCCGCCGGACCAAGTGGACGTGAACGTTCATCCGGCCAAGCGCGAAGTGCGCTTCCGGCAGGTTGCCGAGGTGCGCGAGGCCATCATCGCCGCCATCGGAGAAGCCATCGGCTACCGCCGCGAGGCGGCGGATAGCGCCACGACAGGCGGACGCCTCGGGGATGCGTCCCTACCCGCAGCGGCGGGAACGCCGCCTCACACACCGGCAGTACCGGCTGTGCCGGCTGTTACGGGTCCAGGCGGCAGTACTCACGCGGTTTTCCCCTACCCCGGCGCCGAGAATCTGCCTGAGGCTGCGACGCCTGTGCCTGCGCCTATTTCTCCCGATCCGCCTACCGGACGCGGCCTGTCCCTGCTGCCGGTGCCGGAATCCGGCGCGCCGTGGCGCTGGTGCAGGTTGCTGGGCCAGGCGGCCGGACGTTACCTGCTGCTCGAGACCGACGATGGTTACGTGACGGTCGACCCGCGCGCGGCTCGCGAACGGGTCTTGTACGAACGGCTGATGGAGGCGGACGCCCAAGGCGCCACAGCCGCGCAGCGCCTGCTGCTGCCGGAGACCGTGCGGCTGGCACCGGCGGACGCGGCGCGGCTGCGCAATCATCTCAAGATCGTGCAGAAGATGGGTTTTGCGGTGGAGGAGTTCGGCGGCGACCACTTCATCGTGGAAGCTCTGCCGGATCTGTTGGGGCAGGTCCCGTGCCGTGCCTTGCTGGAGAATATCGCGCACGATCTGGAGAGCGCGGGAGCGCGGCGCGGTTCCGAGCGCTGGCGCGAGGAAATCGTGGCCAAGGCCGCCTGCCGCGCCGCGGCGGGCGCGGCGGAGAAACTCACGCAAGAACAGGCGGAACAACTGGTCTCCGCCCTCGCGCTGACTCGCATGCCATACACCTGCCCGCGCGGCAGGCCCACCATGATCTTCACCTCGTACCGCGAGCTGGAGCGCAAGTTCGGGCGCTAAAGAACAAGTTGTTTCTCACACGAAGCCACTAAGGGCACAAAGGTTGACGCTATCTTTTTAAGAAACTCTTTTATGGACGTTGTGTCTTTGTGTGAGTTGAAATTGGGTCGCGGGTCACAAGCAGCTAAATCCACGAGGTGTCGGCGCGGATGCTGCGTCGTTTGAGGTGCAGCGAGGCGCCTTTGACGATGATCTTCTCGTCTTCGCGCCGCAAGTCGAGCGGCTCGCCGGTCCAGACGGCTAAGCCGCGCGCGGCGGCCCGCGCGTAAAGACGCTCCATGGTGTCCAGAAAACGCTC
>JAQWAM010000001.1 GCA_028707675.1 Kiritimatiellia bacterium
GCTGATGCGGCAGACCGTGGACGAGAAACTGCAGGGCACGCTGGAGAAACGTCTGGGCGAATCTTTCAGGATGGTCAGCGACCGGCTTGAGCAGGTCCAAAAGGGGTTGGGAGAAATGCAAACCCTGGCCTCCGGCGTCGGCGACCTGAAAAAGGTGCTTTCGAATGTCAAGACCCGCGGCACCTGGGGCGAGGTGCAGCTCGGCATGCTGCTGGAGCAGGTGCTGAACCCGGAACAGTATGATGCGAACGTGGCCACCAAAGGCGGCGGGGAACGCGTCGAGTTCGCCGTGCGCCTGCCGGGACATGGCGATGACCGCGACGATCCGATCTTATTGCCGATCGACGCGAAGTTCCCGCTGGAGGATTATCAGCGTCTGCTGGAAGCGCAGGAGCGCGGTGACTCCGCCGCGGTCGAAGCGGCCGGCAAACAGCTTGAGGGGCGCGTTAAGATGTGCGCCAACGAGATCAGCACGAAATATCTCAACCCGCCCAAAACCACTGACTTCGCTATTCTGTTTCTGCCGGTCGAGGGTCTGTATGCCGAGGTGGTCAGACGCGGCGGCCTGACCGACCTCTTGCAGCGTGAGCAGCGCGTGGTGATCGCCGGGCCGACCACCCTTTGGGCGCTCTTGAACAGTTTGCAGATGGGATTCCGCACACTGGCGATCCAGCAGCGCTCCAGCGAGGTCTGGAGCCTGCTCGGCGCGGTCAAGACCGAATGGCAGAAGTATGGCGAGGTGCTGGACGCCGTTCAAAAGAAGCTGCACCAGGCCTCCGAGGGTTTGGAGAAGGTCAAAGTGCGCTCGCGCGCCGTCGGCCGCAAACTGCGCGACGTGCAGGTGTTGCCTAGCCCGGACGCGGCGGCCTTGCTGCCCGGCGATGTCCTGGAGGCCGATGACGATCTGCCGGAGACCGAAGCCTGATGCGCTCTTGCCCGGTTTCGACCGGCATGGATCGGGCCGCTTGCGGTTTATGTTGTGAGCGTCCCCCAGAGCGCGACGTTGCCGCGCGCGAGCGTCCGCCGCAGTCTGGCCACGGCCACTTCCTTGGCCTTGGCCTCAACCTCGACCGTCACGTCCAGTCCGCGCCATGCCGCGGGAAAGTCGGATGGCTTGATATAGTCATGATGCGGACGCGGATTTATCGCCCCGTAACCATCTCTGGGCGAAGAAACATGGAAGAGCGGTTCGCGGTTCCAGGCGGCCACAGCTTGCCGCGTGACCTCCGACTCGGTCAAGCCGTCCGGCAGACAGCGGTGATGATGCACATCGTAGACAAAAGGCACGCCATGCGCGCGGCAGAAGGGCAGCAGGTCGGCAGGCGTGTACAAGCGGTCGTCATTCTCCAGCGTCAGCCGCGCGCGGACATTCTTCGGCAGCCTCTCTAAAGTTGCGGCCAGCCGCGCCAAAGCCGCGGGCTTGTCGCTGTAAGCGCCTCCCGCATGGATGTTGATGACGTCGGCCTCGACCCACTCCGCCACCTCCGCCTGATAAACCAGGTCGGCCACCGATTTGCGCGTGATCTCCGGGTCAGGCGCGCTCAAAAGGATGAACTGGTCAGGATGAAAGGTCAGCCGCAGCCCGTGCCGGCGCGCGAACCTGCCGCAACCGCGGAAAGCCGCGACAATCGCGGCCGCCTCCGGCAGATACTCCACCGCATACCCGACCGCCGGGTGCGTCTTGACCGGAAGTATCTGGCTGTTGACGCGGAAAGACCCTATGCCGTGCGCCACACAGTATCCCAGCGCGTTACGCAAAGCCGCCGCGTTGTGAAGCGCCAGCGCCGCCAGCTTTTCAAGCTGGGCTTCACGCGGCAGCCGCGCCAGCGCCGTGGCTGTGGCAGCCTTGAAAGCCACCGGCTCCTTGTAAAATTTACAGCACAACCCCAGCCTTATCATAACGTCTCCCTAGACGGACACCTACCGCCTGTCCGCTCTGCCCTGCACAGGCAGACAACCCAAGTGGCATTCTCCCCTCTTGCGCAGCCACACCATGTTCCCAAATCCCGCCCTCCGTTCACAGCTTAAAACCAGTAAGCCTCGATTCGCGTTATCCCACAATTTATGACACCGTAATCCTGCCGGTAAGGAGTGTCTGACTTTGGGGGTTCTTCAACTCACACCTCATGAGGTGTGAGTAAGCCGCCGAAAAGCCAGTGTCGGGATTAAGCATACGACATTTGGCGTGTTCCCTTAAGACACCCGTGCGGTTTTCGTTCTCCCCGAACATATCGCCGAACTCTTTGTGATTGCAACGCTTAGCAATCACAACCCCTTCGCCAGCGACCGGATTTAGTGTTTGCTTGATAGACGTTTTTATCATATTATTACTGCATTGTTAAGCGGCACACATTCGGCAAGGGGCCGTTTGCGTTTGTCGTTTTAGTAATGTTGGAAAGGATATATTCCCATGACTAAGCACAAATCAATGACTGTGACCCTCCGGGGACTGGCCGCCCTGCTGCTGGTTCTGGCGCTCGGTTCGTCCGCCGTCTATGCGCAGGAGGCGAGCGAGGACTCTGTCAACGCGTCCATTGAAAAGAACACGGCGTCTTCGCAAGGGGTGCTTGCCACAAGCCGCCAGAGCGTTCAGGCGCTTGGCGAGGCCACCTCGGAAATCGGCGGCTCGTTCCGTGCCGGCGGCAAACACGCCGCCGGCCAGGGGCGCAAGCTGTGGCAGGACGTCATGCTTCCCGCCGGGCAACGTCTGGCTGCCGCCCTTCCCGGCGTGCTCAAGGCCGTCGTGCTGCTGCTGGCCTTCTGGCTGTTCGGCAAACTGGCCGGAACATGCGTGCGCAAACTTCTGGGCTTGACCAGCATTGACGAACGGGCCGCCCGCGACTGGGGCCTCGACAGCCTCCTGAAGCGGGCTGACGGCGGCACGCGCTCCCTCGCCGGCCTGGCCGGCGGCGCGGTCAAGTGGTTTTTCATACTGTTCGGATTCGTGGCGTTTTTCAACGCGCTGAACCTCGCCATGGTGGCAGGCCCGCTGCAGAATGTGCTGGATCGCATTGTCGGGGCGGTGCCGAACCTGATCAAGGCTGCCGTGATCCTCTTCCTGTACTGGGTCGTCGCGGCTCTCGCTCGCGCCGCCGTCACCCGCGCGCTGGGCGCCATGAAGTTCGACGCGCGTTTCGGCAAACATCTGGCCGTGCCGCAGGGCGAAGGCTCGGCGGCGTCGCCGAGCGCCATGCTCGGCAAACTTCTGTTTTACATTATCCTGCTTTTCGGCGTGCCGCCCTTCCTGCAGGCCTTGGGTCAGCAGGCGCTGGTCTATCCGCTGCAGGAGATGCTCGCCAAGGCGCTGAACTTCCTGCCCAACCTCTTCGCCGCCGCGATCATCCTGGTTGTGGGGCGCATCGTGGCCACCATCGTGCGCGAGGTCGTCTGCAACTTCCTGGCCGCCAGCGGCGCTGACGCGGGCGCCGATAAACTTGGCCTCGGCAAGGTGCTGGGCTCCAACAAGCTCTCGGGCATCGTCTCCAAGATAGCCTACTTCTTCATCCTGATCCCGATTCTGGTGCAGGTGGTTGACAGCTTGGGGATCAAGGCTATCTCGGAGCCGATCAAAGCCACCTTGCAGAATATACTTGAGGCCATCCCTGCCATCATGGTGGCGCTGGTAATAGTGGTAGTGGGCTGCTTGGTAGCCAAAGCGGTGCGTTCCTTGCTGGAGTCATTCCTGAGCGGCGTGGGGCTTGACGCCCTGCCCAAACGGCTGGGGCTGACCTTCCTTGAAACCAAAGAGGGGCAGATGCCGCCTTCTGGCCTGGTCGCGGCGGGCGTCGGGGTGGTCATCATCCTTATCACCGCGCAGCAGGCCGCGGCCTCGCTGGGCTTCAGCCAACTGGCCGACCTGATAAGGCGTGTCGTGGAATATCTGCCGGATCTTGTGGTCGGGCTGGTGATCCTGATGGCGGCGCTCAGCCTCGGCAAATACGCCGAGTCGCTGGTCGCGCGCTCGCTGGGATCACATGCTAACGCGGGCGTGCTCTCTGGCGTCGCCCGTTACGCCGTGATCCTGCTGGGCGTCAGCATGGCGCTGGAGCAGCTCGGCGTGGGCAACGAGATCGTCATGATCGCGCTGGGCGCGCTGCTGGGCGGCGGCGCCCTCGCGCTGGGCCTGGCCTTCGGGCTGGGCGGCAAAGACCGCGCGCGCGAGCTGGTCGAGGGCTGGAGCCGCGACAAAAGCTGAGCGGCTGAATCATAAAATCGCGGGCTCTTGCGGTGTCCCCGCCAGAGCCCGATCCGGAAAATTCAGTTTCCGAATTCAGTATGAGGTGTCCCCTGAACTCTGTCACACACCTCGTGCCAATCTTTTTTAAGATCGAAGAACGCCTTGCCGGCCTTGTTTTCGGTTTGGATGAAAAAGACGCGCGAATGTCCCGTCTTCAGATTCGCCCTCTGATCAGTGCGCATGGCGCCCTCATGTCCGAACCAGTCGCCGTAAAGCCAACTTCCGCATGTGTACGGCTGCTTGATGCCCGCGGGAGTTTGCTTAACGGCAAAAACGCCGTCGAAAGTTCCGCGCGAAATGATCGTCCGCCCCTTCCACTCCCCGTGGTGCGCCAACATCTGGGAAAACCGTATGATATCCGCCGGCGTCGAAAAAAGTCCACCCGAAGCCGCCGGATAAACCCTATGAGGTTTAGGGAACACCAGTTGTTTCGCGCAAGCGTCCTTGGCATGATGCAACGGTGTGTCGTCGGAGCTGTACGCGGTCACCAGTCGTTTCAACTGCCCGGCATCAGGCCAAAAGGTGGTGTCTTTCATGCCGAGCGGCCCGAGAATCTTCGCCGCGAGATATTTTTCGTAGGCTTTGCCGACGGCGACTTCCAGACAGGCGGCGGCGCTGCAGATGCAGGCATTGTTGTAACCGAAGGTTTCTCCCGGCTGGAACTCGAGCCGCTGGGACGCGAGCTTGCGCGCCACCTCCCGAAGCGGGATGTCGCGGTCGATGATGCCGTACCCGCCGCGGAACCCGCTGACATGGCAGAGCATATGGCGCACGAGAAGCGGCTGCTTCGGTTTCGATCCGTCCTTCATCATAACACCCGCGAACTCCGGTAAATATTTGGAGACTTCGTCGTCGAGAGACATTTTCTCTTCGTCAATCGCGCACATGACCGCCGCGCCGGTGAAGGTTTTTGTCATCGAGAAAATGGCGAAAACGTCATCCGTCCGAATCGGCCGCCCGTTTTCGATGTCGGCCCAGCCGCCGCAATCGTAAGTTTCATTATAATCGGCATCGCTCAACACGCTCACCACTCCGGCAATCCTCCCGGTGTCGACATACCGGCTCAGAACGGCCCGAACGCGATCATCCTCCTTCGCAATGTTCCGACCGACCTCCGGACCCCCGCTCTTGATAAGGCTATTGCCGGGCTCACGGGCGCGCTGCGGGTTATCCCCGCCGCAAACGCCCGAACGGTTGCCCGCGCCCATAGAGGACAAAGCCAAACTCAGCGCCGCAACGTAAACGATCTTGACCGTCATTGACATTGTTTGCACCCCCCAAAAAAAACTTATAAACGCTGAAACGACACAAAGAAAGCATAGCGCAACGGCTTCCAAAGCACTAGTGATAAAGCTTTTCAATGTGGTTTAGGGGCTGCAAGGACTTTAATCACCAACACAACCGCTTTGCAAGAAGGCCGTGTTCGTTCGGCAGGTTTTTTTGGTACAATGCGTGCATGCGTAAGACAATCTTTTGCCCGATGAGCAGTTCCCGGCGCTTTATGGCCTGCTGTTTGACAAAACCCAGGATTTTGAGGTGCTCGATGAAATATTCAGCGATGCCCTCAACCGACCTGAAGAGATCAAGGTTCCGTTAATGAAAATTCACAATTTACGGGCTAGCATTCCGCCAATGCATCATGCCATTATTTCAACTTCATACGCAGTGCCGGTATCCGCGTTTAAGCGGGCATGAAAGGAAAAAACAAAAATGGCCACTGACCTTAAAGCCGCATACAAGACCATCATGGACGATCACTTCACCCCGCGGATGGAGATAGCCTTCATCGACGGCGCGAAGCGCCAGACCCTGCGTTACGAGAAAGTCTCGTGGGTGATCGGCGGCGAGGAGAAAGGGTTGCGCTACGGCGAGAACCCCGGACAGGAGGCCGCGCTGTATAAGCTGGTGGACGGCAACCTGACCCTCGGCGAAGTCACCGCGCTGGAGCCTGGCAGGCGTCTGGCCTCCGATCCGGAGCTGCTGCAGTCCGGCAAACACCCGGGCAAGACCAACCTTACCGACGCCGACAACGCGCTCAACATCCTGCGCTATCTGGACGACACGCCCTGCGCCGTGATCGTCAAGCACAACAACCCCTGCGGCGTGGCCAAAGGGTCGTCGCTCGCGCATGCCTACGCCCGCGCCAACCGGGCCGACCGCCTGGCCGCCTTCGGCGGCTGCATCGCGCTCAACCGCGAGGTGGATATCGAGACCGCGCGTCTGGTGGCCGGGAACTACGCCGAGGTGGTGGTGGCGCCCGAGTTCGCGCCCGGGGTCATGGACATCTTCGCGGCCAAGAAGAACCTGCGCGTCATGCGCATAAACAACATGGCGCGCCTGACCGCGTTCGTGGCGCGGCGCGTTGTGGATTTCAAGTCGCTGATCGACGGCGGCATCGTGGCGCAGTGGTCGTTCGTGCCGGAGGCCCGCACGGCGAAGCAGCTCATGCCGGCCGAGTGCGTGGCCAAAGACGGCGCGCTGCACCGCATCAAACGCCTGCCCACCCCGCAGGAGTACGACGACCTCGTGTTCGGCTGGCTGGTCGAGGCCGGCGTCACAAGCAACTCCGTGCTCTACGTCAAGGACGGCGCGACGGTCGGCGTCGGCACCGGCGAGCAGGACCGCGTGGGCGTGGCCGAGATCGCGCGCGACAAGGCCTACCGCAAGCTGGCCGACTGGATCGCTTGGGAGCGGCACGCCACTCCATACAATGAACTGGTCCTGAAATTCGGCGACAAAGGCGCTAAGATGCAGGCCGCGATCGACGAGGAGGTCAAGGCCCGCCGCGGCGGCCTGCCCGGCTGCAGCATGGTCTCCGACGCCTTCTTCCCGTTCCGCGACGGCGCGGAGATCGGCATCCGCGAAGGCATCACCGCCATCGTGCAGCCCGGCGGGGCCCTCCGCGACTGGGACGTTATCGCCTGCTGCAACGAGGCCGGCGTGGCCATGGTCTTCACCGGGCAGCGCAGCTTCAGGCACTGAACAATGATTATCCGAACCCAGAGTTTTGGGTCACTTCAGCGGCCCGCGGGGACGCTCGCCCCCCAGAGACCCGGATCCTGAGTCCCGGGTCCTGAGTCCTGGGTCCCGGGTTCTGAACCCTGACTGACTATAGCCCGCTACAAGTTTCGCGCAATGTTCGACATGTTCCATAAAACGGTTACTGCTGGCGGGCTGTTACATGTTCTGGCCGCGCTATTGGCGCTTTGGTTGGGCATTAACCTGCTGCACGCCGGATGGGTCGGGGCGCGGCGTTTATTATGGGGGAGGCGTGTCAGGCGCGAAAAAGGCGGACTTCTGGAAGGCGCCAGATCCTACAGCATCGGCAAAGGCCCGGTGGCCGTGCTTTTCATCCACGGCTTCGCCGACACCCCGCATTTGTGGCGGCGCGTGGCCACACGGCTGGCCGCGACCGGCAGCTTCACCTGCCGCGCTATGCGGCTGCCGGGCAGCGGCGAGCCCGCCGACACCGCCCGCCTGCAGTCATTGCGACGCTGGCGCGCGAGCGTCGCGGACGAGCTGACCAAATTGAGGGCCGGACACGAAACGGTGTGGATCGCGGGACACTCGATGGGCGGCGCTCTGGCGTTGGACGCGGCAATCCGGATGCCGGACATGGTTGACGGCGTGGTCGTGTTCGCGCCGTTGATCGAGGTGTCGCGCCGGCGTTCGCCGCTGCTGCCGCCCGCCGTCTGGTTCGCTGTGGCGCGCGTGGCGCTTTGCCTCTCGCCGACCTTCGAGTCGCCGTTCTCCGACACCGGCGTGGCTTTCGACGACCCGGGCTTCACTTACCAGCGCGACCGTTTCATTCCGTTCGCGGTGTACCGCGGACTTTTCCGGCTGGTCCGCGAGCTGCGCCGCAAGGCGCCTGCCGTGTTCTGCCCGTTATTCGCGGTCGGCGCGGAAAACGACGCGGTGGTCGATACCGGCGCCGCCTTGCGCTGGCTGGAAGGGTGCGGCGGGATCAAGGAGGCCCATGTCCTGCCCGATATCGGCCACGTGATCCCGCTGGAGAACGGCTGGCAGAGATTCACGGACGAGATGGCGGCATTCATCCGGCGCAACGCGCCGTGACCCACAAACAAAAGGGCATTGCCATTGAAGCGGGGTTGCAACCGATTTTTGAACGGGCTCCGGCGGGATTGGGAAGGTGCTCTCCTAAAAAGAACAAGGAGGGCTTGCTACTGTTCCTCGCTTAGAGTAATTTTAACACCGTGTCATGTGATTTTTTTCATTTGCCCGTCACATGAAGGTTCCAACCTGTTATCATGAAAATGTTGGTTATAGAGGATGATGATCGCATCCGCTTGTTCACCAGTAACGGGCTCCGCGAGGAAGGGCATGTAGTTGACGACACTTCCAACGGAGGTGACGGGCTCTCTCTGTGGCTGAACGGTAGATACGATGCCGTCATCCTGGATCTCAACCTTCCGGAAATGGACGGGCTGTCCATTCTTAAGTCCGCCCGTCAGAAAGGCGACGCGACTCCAACCATCATCGTCAGCGCGAAGAAAGCCGTCGACGAACGCGTCGAAGGTCTCAGGTCGGGCGCGGACGATTATCTGACGAAACCGTTCGCCTTCTCCGAACTGCTGGCCCGGCTCGATGTAATAACTCGCCGCCGGGGTGCGTCGGGGGTGCTAATCCCGTCCGGAGACACCCTCGCTATCGCGGGCATCTCCCTTGACTTGTCGCTACGTCGCGTCGTGCGCGACGGCGTACCTGTCAACCTCAACCCGAAGGAGTTTGCCCTGTTGGAGTTTTTGATGCGCAACGCCGGACGCGTGATGACCAAGGAGGTGATTCTGCGGCAGGTCTGGGACTACCGCTTTGAACCGCAGTCCAACATCGTTGACGCCCTGATCTGCCGACTCCGCAACAAAGTCGACGCCCCTTTTCAAACGGCGCTTATCGAAACCCGTAGAGGAGTCGGTTATGTCTTCAACGGCCAAGACTGAGAAAGCCTATCCGTTCTTCGCTTTTTTGAGTCTAAGTTACCTCGTTGTCTACGCCGTCTGCGCATGCGTGCTCTATTTGGTCAACAGCCACGTTCTTTCCGAATCGGCTCGCGAATTCGACCGAGAAGATATCCAGTCTGACTCGCTCGAATACCGCGAAATCCTTCACAACAACGTGTCGGGCAACTGGCTTGCCGAGGAGGTCTCGATTGAAAACCACCCAGCCTCCACGCTCTTTGCGATACGTGTGCTCGGCCCGGACGGCCATGTGGTTTACGCAGCCAGCCAGCCGAAGGATCTTGCTTTCCCCGGCGGCTGGGGTTCACGGCAGCCGCGGACCGGGCGGCCCATCCCGAAGGATGGCTGGCGCGAAATCTACCTGCCCGCGTACAAGCGTTATCTGCAACTGAAATCCACGCTTCTGCCGGACGGCCGCGTTCTCCAGGTCGCAAAAAGCACCATTCGCGAGCACGATCTGGAAGGCCACCTCATACGCACTTCGCTGGTTTTCTTCCTGCTTGCAACTCTGCTTACTCTGGGCAACGGCTTCTGGCTGCTCGTCATCACCATGCGGCCTATCCAGCGGCTCAACGCCGACATGTCCAATATCCTATCAAGCGAGACCGGCGACCACGAAACCGTCCGAGTCAGGAGCCGCATCGCCGAGATCGATGCCCTCGGTTGTTTCTTTGACCGGGTGGTCCGCAAGAATGCGGCGCTCGTCGCAGCCATGCGGGACACGCTCGACAATGTCGCGCATGATTTCCGCACCCCGTTGACACGCATACGCAGCGCGGCCGAACATGCTCTCCGCGCCCGTCAGCCGCCCGCCACACGGGAAACGTTGCTCAGCACCCTCGGGGACATCATCGAGGACTGCGATACCGCCCGCCTTCAGCTTCAGAATCTGCTGGACGTCCGGGCGATGGAGAGCGGTCTCGTCAAACTCGACCTCCAGCACCTCGATCTGAAGGTTATCGTGTCGGAGGTCGCCGACCTCTATGCCGTCATGGCGGAAGACAAGGGGATCGACCTGCAGACAGCGCTTCCGGACGGAGAGGTGTTTATTGACGGCGATCATGGACAGCTCTCACAGGCGATTGCGAACCTCATCGACAACGCGGTTAAGTATACGCCGCGTGACGGAAGCGTCATCGTCACGCTCGAAGACGCGCAGGGGGACATCCGGCTGATCGTTGCGGACTCCGGCATCGGCATCCCGGAGGATGAACATGCCCTCATATGGCAGCGTCTCTACCGCAGCCGCAACGCACGAACCGAAAAAGGCCTCGGCCTCGGCATGAGCATCGTAAAGGCCATCATAGATGCGCATGGCGGCACCATCTCATTCGCCAGTACGCTTGGCAAAGGCACCACATTCACGGTGACGTTCCCCGCGGGTTCAAGCGAAACGCGCTGATTGAGAGCCTGACCTGCTGGTAAAAATCTGGAAGTCAGCATGAGCATGAGACTTAGCGCCAATCTTTTTTCGTTACCGCCCAAACTCGGCGACGCACGCGTGACCGGACACGCCCTCCTCTGTTTCCTCAGGATAGATTTCTGACAGAACGACCATTGCCGCACCGGCTGTCACCGCGAAGATCAGCACCGCTGTCATGATGCGTTCATATCGGCACTTCATATGCACATCTCCCAACTTATGACAGAAAGAAGATCACCGGGAAATCTCCGGCACAACCGATACGCGGATCAACGTCCACTCCCCAACCGTAGCCAACTTGGACCAGCCGCCCGGCGCGAGCCCCGTCAGTTTATTTTTTTGTCCCGTTTCGATAACGACGAGGGCCGAACGCCACGTGCCGCTGTACCGCCTCAGGGTTTTCTGCAGCGGCTCTTTAGGATGCGGAACAACCCATCCCCGGGCGTAGAACAGGGCACTGTAGGGGGTCTTGCGCTCAAATATGAGCGGTTCGCGTGAAAAGCAACCGTTGCCGGAATGTTTTTGCGCCATCCTTACGATCTCGCGCGTTGTTTTCACATTCCGCAGGGCAGGCACGCACACAATACTCACTACCGCCATTACGGCTACGAGCGCCGTCGACAGTGAAAGCAACCTTTTCCGAGCCGTCTCGCCCCGAATGACCCAAACCAGCCACGCCGCGAAAAGCGGGACCATCGGCAATACGTACGTGAACAGCAGTTGCCGCGCCAAACACCAGAACAGTATGCCCGCCGCGAAACTCAGAAAAAGAAATCCGGCCTGCCGGTCCGCCTGACACACATCCTTGATCGCACGCCAGCGGCTAAAAACCAACCATAGGCCGAACAGGCTCCAGGGAGCCGCCGCCACCACGAACATCAGAAGCGCCGAACCACGCGGATAGAGGTGGCCGCTGCCATAGGCGTCACCATAGTCGTGCGTCACGAAACGCAGCAGATTCTCGTTTACAAAGAAATACTTAATGAAGCCCGGATTGCGAACTTCGCACAGAAGGAACCACGGCACAACCAACACAAGGAAAAGGAGTGTCCCGGCAAGCCACCGATGCTCGCGCAGACGCGGCCACCCGCGCCAGCGCATCGTCCACACCAGCACCGGAAGACCGAACAGCACAACCGCGACAGGACCCTTCGTCAGAAAGCCCAACGCGAGCAGCACAAAGACCAGCAGGCTCCACCGCCGCCGGATCAGGCGGTCAGTCTCGCTGATGAACGCGAAATAGGCCAGCAGACTGCCCGCGACGCATGCGCTGAACAGCATATCCACGGACACGCTTCCAGCTACGGCCGCGAAAAAACCGCAGGAGGCCGTCAACAACACGCTGAGCAAGCCGGAACCCGCACCCCCATAACGCCCCATGACGCTGTAAAGAAGCCCAAGCAACGCGACAGCCGCTAGAACACTGGGCAGCCGCGCGGCGAATTCATTTTGCCAAAAAATTTTGATCGCGCCTGCCGAAGCCCAGAAAAAAAGAGGCGGCTTTCCTAGAAAGGGCAGATGCGTTTCATTCATCCAGACCCGCGGGGTCACCCAGTCGCCCGTGACTGCCATCTCCTGCGCCACCTGGGCATAACGACCCTCCGTGGCATCGGTCAGAGGCAGGATTGCCGTCGATACGGTTCGTGCGACCAGCAAAAGCGCCAGTGCAAGCGGCGCCAAACGGACAAAGGCATGGCTGGACAAACGCATCATGTCTGAATCCTTCTGTCGTTGTCTGCGGAAAGCACTGTCCGACCGAAGGACACGTCTCTGGTTCGTGTGCGCCGCCATGCATCCATCTGCATCCTGATCTGCCATGCCGTATACAACATTATAAAGCCGTCCCGTAGCGGACGAACTGTAGAATCCTCGACATCGTGCCACTCCACACCCATTTCCAGCACACGCAGACCGCGTTCGCGGGCCTTAGCCAGCATTTCCAAGTCAAAGGCGAAACCGTCGCAAGCAAGCCCTGCGAATAAAGCCCGCGCGACATCACCGTCGAATACTTTGAATCCGCATTGAGTGTCTCGAATGTTTAAACCGAGCACAGCCTGTGTATGCCACGCGAACGCCTGGCCGAGCAGACGTCGTAACATCGGCTGGTCATCCTTCACCGTTGCCCCTTCCGCACGACGCGACCCGATCACAATGTCCGCGTCTCCTTTGATAATCGGACCCGACAAAAGGCCCAACTCACGGACCGGTGTGGCGCCGTCAGCATCCATAAACGCGATAACGCGCCCCAAACTGACCGCTACCCCCCGTTTGACCGCATATCCCTTGCCTCTGTTGCGGGCGTAAGAGACCACCCTTAACGGCAAGCGACCGGCAAAAGACTTTGCGATGCGTTCCGTGTCGTCGTGGCAGCCATCGCAAATAACAATCACCTCGAATTCGTCGCGCTCTTTAGCAAGGTGGTCAGCGACTGATTCCAACGTGTGTCCTATCCTACGGCTTTCATTATACGCCGGAATGACAATGGATTGTTTTATGTGCACCATGCGTGCCGCCTTCGTTCACTGGCAGTCCGTTTTGAAGGGACATCAAAACCGCGTTTTGTCATCCCCCAACCAATGAGTGATGGCGAAAGAATAGACACCCAACATTACATGCACGTTGACACAGCATTACTTATATGAAATTTTGACCATATCAGAATCTCTCAATTATCTGAAAGTTGTTTAATATCGGTGAACACTGTGTCTAGATAATCTTCTAGAATGCGATGAAGTACATAAAAATAATTCGCGCTGGGACATGCGGCTCTTCATGAACGTCTTGGACTTGAGTTGTCGATGGCGATATGGGCGCGTACAAAGGCGCCGGGCGCGTACCGGTTGAGATAAGCGATCATCTGCTCGCGCACGGCCACGCGCAGGCTCCAGTTTTTGGAAGAGTCGGCACTGCTGACCAATATGCGCGCCAGGATGTGGCGCTCTCCGGCATCGGTGATCTGGATGTTGGCGGCCCGCTTATCCCAGTTCGGGTTGTCTTTGACCAGGCGCTGGAGTTCTTCGCGCATCTTGTTGATCGGGGCGTCATGGTTTAGGAACAGGGACACGGTGCCCAGAATGTCGGCGTTGGTGCGCGTCCAGTTCTGGAAAGGGGTCTCAAGAAAATAAGTGACGGGTAGGATCAGGCGGCGCTCGTCCCAGATCTTCACCACCACGTAAGTCAGCTTGATCTCCTCAATGCGGCCCCATTCGCCTTCGACCACCACGACATCGTCGATGCGGATCGGCTGGGTCAGGGCGATCTGCAGGCCCGCCAACACCAGGCCGATGCTTTTCTGGGCGGCAAAGCCGACCACGATACCGATAATGCCCGCAGAGGTCAGGATACTGATGCCAATGGCTTTCGCGGTGTCGAAGGTCAGCAGGCACAGCACGAGCGCCACGATCACCACCAGTGAATCCGCGAGGGCCTGGAACACCATCAACTGGGTTATGCTGCGGCGCGCGCGCAGGTTGTCCGAGACGTTAATGTTGATGGTTTTCTTAAAATAGTACGCCACGGCGCGGATAAGCTGGAAGGCGAACCAGGCCGAGATGCCGATCAGCAACAGCGTGTTGATTTTTGCGAAAATCACGGCGAAAGAGTGCCCCGCGAGTTGGACGTGTCCGAAAGTGGCGGCTGCCACCCACAGGAAAATCATCAGCGAAGGCGCGCTAAGCTTGTCGACCATCGCGGCATCAAGCAAGCCGGGCATGGCGTCGACGCGCTTGCGGAGCAAACGGAAGAGTATGCGGTGCGCGAAAAAAAGCACACCTAAAACAATGATGAAGATAGTCCATGCGAGGGCTTGCCGATAAAAAGGCGATTCCATAAAAGCGTCCATAGTGACCGACTCCTTGTCTTGTTTGGGCGCGGCTGCGCCGGGAATGATAGAGAGGGCAACGCTCAACGCTCAAGTTGAGGGCGAGATCAAAAGGATGTCAATGTATGTTGGAACGGTACAACCAAATTCGTTTAAACACAAGGAAAAATCAATCAAACATTGAAAAGCGCATCTTTGTTTTGTTACTCTCTTTTTGGAGGTTAAATGCAATTTGGAGTGATAGGCAACTGCAAGTCGGCGGCGCTGGTCGACAGCCGCGGATCCATCGTCTGGTGCTGTCTGCCCGACTTTGACTCGGCGTCGGTCTTCGCTTCGCTGTTGGACGAGGGACGCGGCGGCCGTTTCGGGATCGAGGCAGATGACACGTACAGGATTACGCAGAGTTACATCTCGAACACAAATGTACTGCGGACCGTTTACGAAAGTCCGGCCGGCGGGTTCGAGCTGCTCGATCTGATGCCGCGGCACAAGGAGAATAAGCAATACTACGCGCCGCCTGAGGTTCTGAGGTATATCAGGAGGCTGCACGGCGCGCCGGTCTTCACTGTGCGGTACTGCCCCAGACTCGGATACGCGCGGCACGAGACGCGCAGCGTCAGCCACGCCGGACACATCAAAAGCATCGCGCAAAACGGGGCGTATGAATCGCTGTACCTCTACACGAACCTGCCGCACGAGGCCGTGCTGGAGGGGCTGCCCGTCAAGCTCGACGAGGAAGCCTACCTGCTGCTCAGCTACCATCAGAAAATACGCCCGGTGACTCTGGACCGCATCGCCCTGGAGGTTGAGCGCACAAAAGTTTACTGGATGGACTGGGCCGGCCGAACCACGCCCTTCGACCGCTGGTCCAAGGAGGTCAAGCGCAGCGCGCTGGTTCTGAAACTGCTCTCGTATCAGGAAACCGGCGCGATCATGGCGGCGGTGACGACCTCGCTGCCCGAGGCCGTCGGCGAAGAGCGCAACTGGGACTACCGTTTCTGCTGGATCCGCGACGCCGCCATGACGCTCAACATGCTGACGCGCCTCGGGCACCTTAACGTGGCGGAGAATTTTTTCTCCTATGTCTTGCGGGTGGTTCCCTACAAGGATGACGAGATCCAGGTCATGTACGGCATCCGCGGCAACAAAACCTTGACCGAACGCACGCTGGACTGGCTGGCGGGATATAAGAACAGCCGACCGGTGCGGGTCGGCAACGCCGCCTACACCCAGCGCCAGCATGACATTTACGGGGTGCTGCTGAACGCGGCCCTGCGCTACTTGGAGGTTTACAAGATCGACGAGCCCACCGGCGAGCGGCTGTGGACCATCACGCGCAGCCTGATGCGCATCGTGATGCGCACGTGGCGGCTGCCGGATGTCAGCATTTGGGAATACCGCACGAACCCCGGGCATTTCACCTTTTCCAAGCTGCTGTGCTGGGTCGCGTTCGACCGCGGCGTCAAGATTGCGGCCATTCTGGGGCAGGCGGAACAGGCGGCGCCATGGGCACGGGAACGCGAGCGCGTCAGGGCGGACATCATGACCAACGCCTGGTCAGAGCGCGCCGGCGTCTTCACGCAGCGTTACGGCAGCGACAACCTGGACGCCTCGTCGCTGATGATGGCCTCGTACGGGTTTATCGCGCCCGATGATCCCAAGTTTGTCTCCACCGTGAGCAAGATTCATAAAGAGCTGTCGCGGGACGGCCTGATGTTTCGCTACAAGAACGATGATGATTTCGGCACCCCGACCTCGTCTTTCACGGTCTGCTCTTTCTGGATGGTCAAGGCCCTGTGGCAGATCGGCGAGCGCGAGGAGGCCGAGAGCATGTTCGAGCGCCTGCTGGGCTACTCCAACAGCTTGGGGCTGTTCAGCGAGGATCTGGATTTCAAAACCAAAGAGATGCTGGGCAACTTCCCCCAGGGCTATTCGCATCTGGCCTTGATAGATTGCG
>JAQWAM010000266.1 GCA_028707675.1 Kiritimatiellia bacterium
AGACGACATCGAGAGCCTCCGGTTCGTCGTGGATGGAGATGCCCTCAAAGATAAAACGCGCGCCTGTCGCCGTCTTCTCGATCCTGCGCTTCACCGCCTTCGCGCGATTGCCGACGCGGAAGATCGCACCGTCCTTCTCGCGGCGAAATACGAGGGAGAAGAGATCACTCTTAGATCCGTCTGTTGAAACAAACCTTGCTTCCGGCACATCCTTCGCCTCTATCGATTCGACTGCCAAGCCGTCCTGCTCCGACCCGAAGACGATCCGCATTGCCGCGTTTTCAAGTTCGAGTCCAAAAGTGGAAGAGGTGCCGAAGAGCAGCGCAAAAAAAAGGTTTTTCATCGCATTCTCACTTGATGCTAAGCACCGCGCGGCCCATGCCGCGGCAACCCATGAGTTCGGCGTACCCGTCACCGGCGAAGGAGAAGTCTGGCGTAGCAGGATCTGCACCGGGCGAGAAGACAGTTGAGGAATCTGGAGTTGCGTCCGGCAGAGCAGTTGTTCAAGGCATGGTTCTCCAGTAACCGGCAGCGGTTCGCGGTGGAAGTATAGACACCGCCGCACCTGAGTATACGCCCGGCGCCACGAGCACAAGCGGGCCTTAAAAGTGGTGGAGGTAAGGAGGTTCGAACTCCTGACCTCTTGAATGCCATTCAAGCGCTCTACCAACTGAGCTATACCCCCACAAAGGCGCTATGCGTCTGAAAACCGCAAAATTAAACCATCACTCGGGGCAGTTGTCAATACCCGCTTGATTTTTTGAGGGATAATGCTAAAGTTTGGATTTCATTTGATGCCTTTTTCCTTATGTTTGCCGTATGCGAGATAGCAAGTGAGCCATGATTAAACCGCAAAAACGTCTTTTCGCGACGCCATGGCATCTGATTCGCTTTTTTTTGCCTTTCACGGCGCTCATACCGGGCATAGTGTTTTACCGGACTCTGTTCACGGACGTCTACCCCGGATTGTCGGCAGTTCTGACCGCCTGCGCCGCCGAACTCTGCCAGCCGGATGATCTGTCGTATCCGCTGTTCAACATGGTCGCGCGCTTGATAGCGGATCTGCCTTACGCGACGCTTCCTGTGCGACTGAACACTTTCTGCGCGGTCTGCGGCGCCGCGGCCGTTTCTTTGTTTTACATGATGACCGCGCGCTTGGTTTTCATATTCGCCTGCGAAGACCCCGGCGGCTCTATGGCAGCGCTGCCCCCTACCACGCGTGATCCTGAAGGCGTTTCCCCCGTGCAAGCAGGGGTCGGCATCGCCGTCAATGCGGACGGAACGGTTTCCATACCGGACTCTGTTCAAAAACACAATTGGCGCGTGGCTTACGCCGCGGTCTTGGGCGGGTTGGGCGCCGCTTGCGCGCTGGCGTTCTGCGCCCCGTTCTGGCTGGCGGCCACCCGGATGTACCCGTATGTTTTCGACCTGCTGCTTTTTTTCCTGATCATCAACCTGTTTATCGCTTATGACCAGCGCGGCAAGCTATGGTCGTTATTCGCCGGCGTGTTCCTGCTGTCCGTCTGCGTCACGGAGTCAGCCCTTTTTTTGATACTGGCCCCGGTCGGCGGCTTGCTGCTTTTGCGGACTCTGCTCCTTAACGAGCAAGCCACAATGTACAACGTGCTTTTCGCCATACTGATAAGTTTGGGCGGGTTCACGCTCTCTTTGTTGATCCTGCGGGACGCCGCCGTCTACTCCGCCGCTGTAAACATTCCAGCGCCGCGGCCGATCCTGACCGCATACTCCCAAACCGTCTTGAGCGAATTGTTGTCGTGGGTTCCGCGATTCGGGTGGAGTTATGCGTTTGTGCAAGTGCTTTTTCCCTCGTCCATAGCCATTTATGTTTTCTGGCACTCTTTCCGGCAACGCAACTTCATCAACTTCGCCCTGCAGTTGCTACTGGTGGCAACGCTTGTTCCCAGCCTGCTAAACATGCCCCGATCCCCGTGGGGCATCGCGCGGATGGCATTTGAAATACCGATTTTCAGTTACGTGATCATCGCGATCCTCGCGGGGCTGATGATCGCGGTATGGTTTTTGATGGTGGAAATCTACGATGACAAGCCGGGCGAGGATCTGGATTATTACGAATACAGGGACAACCCCCTGATATGCCGCGCGGGCGCGGTCTTGTGCTGGCCGCTATTGTTGCTGACGTTGATCACGCCGTTCCGCAGCTTTACCGATATCGACCCGCGCGACGGGAGCTTCGCCGATGCTGTCACCGAAATCATTTATCGTGATCTGGGCTCGCGCGACTGGCTGGTCAACAGCCGCTTTCTGCGTCACCATTTGCTGATAAGAGCGCATCGGGACGGACGCCGGCTGAACTTCATAACCACTTTTCCCGCCCAAGCGGCAGAGGGCACGGCAACGCTGATCAGGCAACTTGAAGCTAGTTCGGACTTCGCCGACAACCGCTACCGCCTGATCAATGCGGCGGATCTTTCAGCCGCCGTTTTCCTGAAAGAATGGCTGCGGTCCGGCACTAACGCTCACACTCGGATCGCTATATTCGACACGCCCGCAGACTGGCGCGACAACGGCTTTGACGCAGTGCCTTCCGGTTTCTTCCTGACGGGTGTCCGCAAAGACTCCCGCATCGACGCCGCCGCGTTGATTGAGCGGCAAAATGTTCTGGTTGATAAACTGGAGCCGGTTCTTTACCCAGAAACGCCGGACAGCATACGCCTGTTCGCGATCATCCGCAGAACTTTAAGGCGACAGCTTGCAATGATGTATAACGAAATGGCCTGTCTGCTTAACCAGGACGGGAAACAGGGCCATGTGTCCGACCTGCTAAAACAGGCCGAGAACCTGGACCCCGGCAACCTTGCGGTGCTGCTGAACCGATATCATATGGCCATGAGCCAAGGCACCAGCCCGGAATCTTTGAAGGAAATCGAAAACCGACTGCGTGAAGTGCCGAAACGCGTCAACACCTTCACCCTTAACGCCGCAGAGATGCAGTCGCAAAACGGCACTTTGATAAACAAGGATATCATTGAGCCGGTCCGCAAAAATTTATGGCGGGAAACTAACGTGTATCGCCATCTGTCTATCTATTCGCCTCAGATGAAAGCCAACCCTCTGTATGCCTTACGCGACACCAAGCGCGATTTTTATGCCTCAATCTCAAAACATATTGACGCAAATGAGCTGGATAACGCGGAACGGCAGATCAATTTCCTGCTCGATATCGATGACAAAGACAACTTCGCGCTGCTCAATAAAGCGCGCGTGGCGATAGAACGCCACGACCTGCCCGAAGCCGGACTTTGGCTGGATTTAGCCAAAGAGAACGGAGTGCCGTCCGGCGACATCATCTTCCATGAAGCCTCAATTCAGTATCTGCAGGGCGACATTGAAAGTGCGCGCAAGTTGCTGAATGAAACTATTCCTAATCGTCCTAACGACATGCTGCTGTGGGGTCTGCTGGGTAAAATACTCATAACCCTAAATGAGTACCCGGAGTTAACCGACCGTGTTTTCCCTGCCATGCGCAGCGCATCCATCAAAAAAGAGCATTATATGATGCATGTTGTCCGTGGACATATCTTAAAACACAACGGGGAACAGGATTATCAGGCGGCGCGCGATTCTTTTCTGCGCGCTGTAACGCTCAACAAAAACCTTAAGGATGTGCGCGAGGAGGTGCTGTTGATCGATGATGTGCTGGATGTGCCCGCGTTCAGTGAAGAAGATTCTAAAGCGATGCTGCGCATAGAACCGGAACACCCTTTCGCTAACTATCTTTTGGGCTCTGTGCGCCTGCGCCGAGGGCAGTTGGAACTGGCAGAGGATCTGTACCTCCGCAGCATGGTGAAAGAACGCAACGCTCCAGCCTGCGCCGGACTGGGCGCCGTCATGCTGCGCAAAGGCAAACTGGATGACGCGGAAACTTT
>JAQWAM010000267.1 GCA_028707675.1 Kiritimatiellia bacterium
CAAGGGCTGGTGGACGAACAACGTTCTCGATGCCGCAGGCCAGCAGACGGAGCAGTACGCGAAGCTGAAGAAGGTTAACGCCGAACTGAAGCGCCTCGGGCAAGAGTACATGAAGTTCAGGTCCACGGACACGCACTTCGTCGGTTTCCCGCAAGGGTCGCCGCGCAACCCGAAGGAGCCGGTGGCCTTGCCCACCGCGCTCGATGCCGGTTTCTTCAAGGGGGTTCGCGCTTCGAACGGCGCACCGCTCCTGGCGGGCGAGATGTCTGCGCGCGACCCCGCCCTCTCGGCGCGGGCGCTCTTCGTGACGGCGGCGGACGACCCTGAGGACGTGAAACCCGCGACGTTCGAACTCGTCTTCCGCGCGCCGGGCGCCAAGGCGTACGGCGGAAACGGCCCCATCCCTGTGAAGGAACTGCTGGACGGATCATGCTCGATTCCGTTCCGCTCCTGCCAAGGTGTCCTGCTAGTCTCGGGCGAGTGACCGCATCCGCCGCGACTTAGCCATGGGCAAGCGCCAGGTCAGGTCGACGCTGTCGGAGACCGCATCTTCAAGAAAATGATGATGCGCTGCCGCAGTGATCCTATGAGCTATTTATTGTTGAACAAGAGCGTAGGCAAAGATGTTAGAGTTTGTTGTGGATGAGACCAAATGCACGCGCTGCGGGCAGTGCGTGCGCGATTGCGTGTCGAAGATCATTACCCGGAACGGTTCGGAGATTCCTCGAATCCGCTCGGAGGACGAGGCCAACTGTATCGGGTGCCAGCACTGCCTTGCGGTCTGCCCCGAGGCGGCGGTATCGATATTCGGGCTCCGGCCCGCCGACAGTCAGCCGCTGAAGGAAGATTCTTTCCCTGCGCTGGACAAGATGCTGACTCTGGCCCGAGGCCGGCGCAGCGTGCGCCAGTACCGCGACGAGAATGTGGAGCAGGGACTGCAGCGGCAGTTGCTGGAAGCGCTCGGCAACGCCCCGACAGGAGTGAACCGCAGGGCGCTGACGTTTGCCGTGATCGACGACAGGGATGCGATGCGGCGCTTCCGTGCCAAGACCTATGACATGATTGCCGATGCGATCAAGTCCGGGCAGGTGCCCGGCCACCATGCCGGATTCCTGCAGGAGGCCGCCGCCGCCTGGCGGGAGAAGGGTGTGGATACGATCTTCCGCGGCGCCCCGCACATGCTGGTCGTTTTTGCTGGCTCCGACGCCGTCTGCCCGCAAGAGGATGTCACTCTGGCTCTGGCCTACTTCGAGCTTACGGCGCAAAGCGCGGGTCTGGGCACGCTCTGGTGCGGGCTGGCGAAGTGGGCGATGGAGGCCGTGCCCGAGCTTAAGGATGCCGCTGGCATCCCGCCGGACAGCAACTATTACGTCATGCTCTTCGGAGTCCCGGCAGTGCGCTACCCACGGGCTGTGCAGCGCGACGGAGCCGCCCGCGTCCGGCGCATTTCAGTTTGAACCCGTCACAGTTGTCCAAGCACGAAGAGAACTGTAGAGGCAACCGGCTGTCCCTTCAACGTTTTCGGCATTGCCTTTGGAATCGCCCTGCTGCTCATGTATCTCTCTGGGGTTCTATTGTCCTGGAGCGCCCCAACACTCCGAATCAAGCCGACCCTCTGCTAAATCACCTGCTTCGTCGCCGGTTTGAGGATTAAACCGATAAGCTGCAGTCGAACTGCTCTTTTTAGGTGACCGTCCGCGGTTCCGCAAACGGGACGCGGGCTGTGCCCGCGTCATGGCCTGATCGCCTCGACCTTCTTGCAGGTGTCGTGCAGGAAACCGGAAAGGCCTTCAAGCCCTTCCGTGAACTTCGTGTTCAGAAACGCTTCGACCGCGGCTTTGGCCATCTCCGTGCCCCAGATCATCTGTCCCAGACAGAGCACGTTGGCGTCGTTGATTGCGCGGCACATTTTGGCGGCGAAAACCGACTCGACAACCGCGGCGGTCACGCCCCTGAAGCGGTTGGCAACGATCGACATGCCCATGCCCGTGCCGCAAAAGAGCAAGGCTCGCGGTGCCGCGCCAGCCTGCATGGCTTCGCAGACCGCCACCGCGCTGTCGAAATACGGGCGGTCTTGACCTTGGGTCTTGCTGTAATCAGTCACATCGTATCCCCGCTCTTTCAGGAAAGCGACGATCTGATCCTTTAGCGGCACAGCGAACGGGTCTGCCGCCACTATAATTTTTTTGTTTTCCGTCATCGTTTGTTTTACCTCCGTTTTCGGGTTGTCAGCGTGTCCGGTCAGGGCGCCAGCGGCGGCCAGCACTGTTCCGGCCTTGCCGACTTGCGTCATAAACGCGCGCCGCGTTGATGAAGTCTTCATGTTCCGCTCCTATTCGGCAGGGATTTGGACGCTGTCCGCTATCCCCGCACCGCGCCTAAGTCAAATGCCTGTCATATTACAACACCTACGGCGGATAGGGAAGCGTCATCGCGACAGGTTGGGGGCGAGCGTCCAACTTTGTTGTGCCGCCCAGATTGTTCAGGTGCGAAGGTGAGCGGGTGGCGGGGCTTGACACGGTGTAGCTTTGCCCACATGTTGCAAATGCGTGTCGGATTTAGTAACCTTGCGCCCAAGTCACCACACATGGCTCGATGCGGGTGTGCGTGTCGATAAACAGTAAAGAAAGGCGAATGTCATGAGCAGGACGACAGTGTGTTTTATGGCCGGTTTAGTCATGGCGGCCGCGTTTGACGCGGCGGCGGCGGATTGCTCCGTTGAACAGAAATACCGGCCGAAACTCTTCAAGCGGTTCGGAGACCACGTCAACGTGCCGGACGGGCTGGCGCAGGACAAGCGCGGCAACGTTTACTGTGCGGCACCGAATTTCGTGGATCAGTCTTATCCCGGCGCCATCATGAAAATGTGCGGGAAGAAGGGAAAGTGGTCGGTCTTCGCGGCGGGGCTTAACCATCCGGAGACCGGGCGCGGCTGTCCCATGGGCATGGAGTTCGGCGAGGACGGCCATCTCTATTATTGCGATAACCAGTATTTCAGCGACAAGAACTACAAGTCGCGCATTCTGCGCGTGGTGATCGACGAGAATGGCGAGCCGCTAAAAATCGAGCCGGTGGTGGAAAACGTCAAGCTGGCCAACGCCATGCGCACACGCGGCAACGCGATCTATTTCACTGACACCTTCTTCGACATCAAGGGCAGGAACCTCGGCGGCGTCTACCGTGTGCCGGTGAGTGCCTTCAAACAGCGTCCCGTGCGCCTGCTGCCCAAAGAGCAGTGGGAGAAAGATCCCTACTGCATCGGCGTGACGGAGACAACGCCGCTTAAACACCGCAACGACACCGCCGCTGCGGACGGCATGTGTTTCGACAAGCAGGGCAACATTTATACCGGCAACTTCGGCGACGGCCATTTTTACATCATGCGTATTCAGAAAGACGGCTCCTACACCAAACCCGAGACGCTGTTTTATGATCCCAAGGTGATGCCCAGCGTGGACGGGATCTGCTATTACGCCAAGAAACATTGGGTGATTATCACCGACTCTGATCGCAACGCGGTGCGTTACTGGGACATCAAGGCCGGGAAACTGGGACTGTTATGGGAGAATGGCGATGACGACGGCGCGGACGGCCTGCTGGATCAGCCCTGCGAGCCGATGGTTTGGGACGGCAAGCTGCTGGTGGTGAACTTTGATATGAGCTTCCCGGGGCTGCTCAACACCAGGAACGACGAAGTCCACACGATCAGCGTGATCGATCTCTCAAAGGGCGGGTGCCCGGTGCTGAATCTGTTCAGGCAAAATGGAAACGATCGATGAGTTGCAAGGCGATCACGAAAGAAGCTGTGGCACGGATTATGGACCACGCGGTGCTGAAGCCGGCGATGACCGCCGGCGATATCCGCACGGCGGCGGCGATGTGCGTGGCGCGCGGGATCGGTTGCCT
>JAQWAM010000268.1 GCA_028707675.1 Kiritimatiellia bacterium
CTCCCGCGCGCGTTCCGACGCGCGCCGCTATCCCGCCATCGACCCGCTGGAAAGTTGGAGCAAGTACACCAGCATCATCGAAAAAGACCGGATGGAAAATCTGCGCGCGATCCTGCGGGCAAGCAACGATGTCGCGCAGATGATGAAAGTTGTGGGCGAGGAGGGCACCAGCATCGACGACTTCATCGTTTATCTTAAGGGAGAGTTCCTGGACGCCGTCTACCTGCAGCAGAACGCCTTCAATGAAACGGACGCCGCAACCCCGGCGGAACGGCAGATCGAGATGTTCGGGGTGGCCGAGCAGGCCATGACCGCCTCGTACGCGTTTGACGACAAGGCCGCGGCGCGCAAGTTTTTCCAGCAGCTTTCGCAGACGTTCATCGACTGGAACATGACCGCCCAAGACGCGCCGGAGTACGCCTCCCGTAAGGAGGCGCTGGTCAAGACTATCGAGGAGAACTCGCATGTATGACTCATTGTTCATCGCAAACTTCCGGGCATTCGAAAAAATCGAAATCGCCCCCCTTCACCGCGTCAACCTGATAGCGGGAGGCAACAACGTCGGTAAAACGTCTGTACTTGAGGCCATCTGGTTCGCTTTGCAGGACAACCCGTTCACAGCACCTGAAACGCACACTTCGCGCGCTCAAGCGCTTTTCCGGCGATCCGCGATAAATTATGCGCCACACACACAATCCCCGCCAGACGACACCGACAACTTCTGGAAGTGGCTGTTTTTCCAAAAAGACACATCCCGGCAGATTTCAATCGGGCTGTCCTCTTCCGCTGCCCCTCTAAACGACAGATTGCTGACCTTCCGTTTCGAGGGCGCGCAACTCAATGCAGCCGCAGGCAAGGTTCATTCTGTACTTGGGCAACACAGTTCATCCAGCGTCAAACCTCCCGTTTCCTCGCCAGGATGCATCACTTTAGCCACGTTTCATTCCTCTCCGGTCATAGATGCCGAGAGAGTAAACACGGTGTCTGTGATAAATCGTGACGATGAACTGGTCACGTATCTGAAATTGATCGATCCGCGAATCAGCAAGCTTAAATACCTGAAACTGCCCGGGCACCAGCATCCCTATGTCTATGCGGATGTCGGGCTGGGTAAAGGCAAAGAGTTAATCCCTGCCACACAACTTGGTCAGGGAACCGCCCGGATGCTCGGTCTCTTCGCGTCCCTGATGACCGAGCGGGCGCGCGTGTTGCTCATCGATGAATTCGAGAACGGGCTCCAACACGACGCCATCGGCCCGGTATGGTCGGCGCTCGGAAAATTCGCCCGCGACAACGATGTCCAGATTTTCGCGACAACGCACTCCTATGAATGCATCGCCGCCGCTCACGAGGCGTTTTCCGATAACGCGGAAGATTTCGCTGTCATCAAACTTCGCCCAGACCCCGCACAGGGCATAGCGGCCTTCGTTCTAGACCATGCCAACATCGATGTTGCTATAGAAACGGAGATGGAAATCCGATGAGCAAGACCTCGCATGAAAACAACAAAGAGTCCTTCGAGATTAACAAGGACAAACCAGTCTTGCTGCTTGGAGAGGGCAAAGACGAGTTTAACTTCTTCACCGGCTTGGTAAAGCACCTTGGTCTGACTGCATCTATCCAAATCGCACAATATGCGGGGAAACCGAACCTATCGGCTTTTCTTTCAACCTTGTCCGCCCAAACCGGGTTCCCGAGTCTACGGACAATTGGAATAACTTGCGATGCGGATGATGACCATAGCGCAACCCTTGCGAGCGTTAATCACTCTATTCAACAAGTCAACTTCCCGGAACACATCAAGGTTAAAACGTACATCTTGCCCGGGGAGGATAAATCCGGAGCATTGGAAGCCCTTGTTCTTGAAGCCGCGGAAAGTTCACCTGCCTGGAATTGCGTTGAGCGGTTCACGAAATGTGTCGCGCCCAATGATAAACCGTCTCTGTCGTCAGCCCAAACTGATAAACGCCGGATGCATGCGTGGTTAAGCACCCTTTCAAAACCAGAACTGCGGCTTGGCGAAGCAGCCTTGAAACATCACATTCATTTTGGCCATCAGGTGTTTAAGCCGATTACTGACTTTCCAACGTCCCTTGTACCAGTAACCAAGGATCAGTAACAATATGCATAAGGTTTACCACTCCATCGACAATCTGGCCGGCAGCGTCATAACCCTGCGCGCCGAAGGCGTCGCCTACCGCGAACTCGCCGAGGTCACATCACGCAACGGCACCTCGCTGGCGCAGGTGATCAAACTCGACCGCGACACAGTCACCCTGCAGGTCTTCGCGGGCGCGCGCGGCGTGGCCACCGACGGCCGGGTGCGCTTCCTCGGCCACCCCATGAAAGTGCCGTTCTCCGACGCCCTGCTGGGACGCGCCTTCACCGGCAGCGGCGCTCCGCGCGACAATGGCCCTGACCTGACCGACAACCTGATCGACATCGGCACGCCGTCGGTCAACCCGGCCAAACGCATCATCCCGCGCAACATGGTGCGCACCAATATCCCGATGATCGATGTCTTCAACTCGCTGGTAGAATCGCAGAAACTGCCGGTCTTCGCCCGCGCCGGCGAGCCCTACAACCCCCTGCTCGCCCGCATCGCCCTGCAGGCCGAGGTTGACGTGATCGTCCTCGGCGGCATGGGGCTCAAATACGACGACTACCTGTTCTTCCGCGACACACTGGATGAGAGCGGCGCGCTGTCGCGCACCGTCATGTTCGTGCATACCGCATCCGACCCGATCGTCGAATGCATGCTGGTGCCGGACATCGCTTTGGCCGTCGCCGAGCAGTTCGCGCTCAATGGCAAGAAGGTGCTGGTGCTGCTCACCGACATGACCTCTTTCGCCGACGCGCTCAAAGAGATCGCCATCACCATGGAGCAGATACCGTCCAACCGCGGTTACCCCGGCGACCTCTATTCGCAGCTCGCCTCGCGTTACGAGAAAGCCGTGGATTTCGAAGGCGCCGGCTCCATCACGATCCTGGCCGTGACCACCATGCCCGGCGACGACGTGACCCATCCGGTGCCGGACAATACCGGCTACATCACCGAGGGCCAGTTCTATCTGCGCAACGGGCGCATCGAACCCTTCGGCTCGCTCAGCCGCCTGAAGCAGCAGGTCAACAAGGACTCCCGCGAAGACCACCGCACCATCATGGACGCCATGATCAAGCTCTACGCATCGTTCAAGGAGACCCAGGAAAAGCAGTCCATGGGCTTCCGCATGAGCGAGTGGGACGACAAGCTCCTGCGTTACGGCGAACGGTTCGAGAAAGAGATGATGGATCTCTCCGTCAACATCCCGCTGGAAAAGGCGCTGGATCTGGGCTGGAAGATTCTGGCCGACTGTTTCAGTAAAGACGAAGTCGGCATCCCCAGCAAGCTTGCCGACAAGTTCTGGCCGACCCCTCAACACCTCAACACCTAAACACCTCTCCCATGGCCAAAGTCAAACTGACAAAAACCGAGCTGAAGGCGCAGAGCGACGCGCTCAAGCGCTTCCGGCGTTTTCTGCCGATGCTGCAGCTAAAAAAGCAGCAGTTGCAGGCGGAGATCGCCTCGGTCGACACGCGCATCGCCGATATGGAGCAGCGCGAACGCGCGGCCAAAGAGGCTCTTTCCGGCTGGATCGCGCTGTTTGCCGCCGACACCGCGCCGTTGCGGGACATGCTGGTCTTTCAGGGCGTCCGCACCGGCGACAGCAACATCGCGGGAGTCACGATTCCGGTGTATGAAGGCATTGACGTGAAGGCTGCCGAGACAGACCTGTTTTCCACGCCGGCCTGGTATGACGACGCGCTCAACGCCGTTAAGAGCATTTGGGAGCTGAAGGCCGAGCGCGCCGTGCTCGAAGAGCAGCGCAAGCTGATCATGGAAGAACTCAACACAACATCGCAGCG
>JAQWAM010000269.1 GCA_028707675.1 Kiritimatiellia bacterium
CTTTCCGCAATCGATACTGTTTTGAAAGTACTCGTTCTTTTGAAAAATGTAAACCGTTATTCTCCGGCTTGTGTCTCTCATAGAAAAGTAAATTTTACCATATCCAGACCCGTTCCGCCATTATCAACAGTTTGTCTGGGGCAATTCTACTTTTGGCAAGGAAGGCGGGATTGTCCAGGCTGTGCAAACCGGTTAAGCGGGTGGATTAAGTGTAAACAACAAAGCAGATTCCAGACGGCATCAAAGAGGCCCATCCCGAAATCGAGTGGAAGGCTATGTCAAGGATGCGGGACAAGTTGATCCACCACTATTTCGGGGTGGATTATGCTTTGGTGTGGTACACGGTTGTTTCCGACATTCTGACGAGACAGGCGTCCGCCAGCGACACGGGGACATCGGAATCGATGTACGTATGGACAACAGAGTGTATCAGCTTCGGGAACGGCGCGAAATTGAGGGGGAAAGCCCCGCAGGGGCATGAGTTCAGTTGCTCTGCGGCGCGGCAGAAAAACGCATGGACAAACACAAGCAGAGACGATAAACTATCTGCATAAATCGCAGTAACTATGCATACGATGGAGGCGACCATTAGGACAACGCTTGATCCGCCGGAAAAACCGTCTCCAGGGACTCCGCGAATTCAAAGGGAAAGTTAATTTGGACGTGGATCTCGACGTCCTTCGGCACCGCGTATGAATGTGCTGGCCGACAGTTCCGTATGGATCGCCTATTTCCGCGGCCGAAGCGCGCGGCGCGCCGCTGACAAAAGGCCTGCGTTTTTCAGCAGCCTCTAATTAGTGCATTAGTTGGCGGGAACCGGCAGTACCGGTAGGATCGGAAGGAGGCAGAAAATGTCAGATAAAACAGAGTTGATCGGTACGGTGCTGGACATGAACGGGCTGGCGGCGTACCAGCCCGGCGCGGTGGTGAGCCGCACGGTCATCGACAAGAGCGCCGGCACGGTGACGGTGTTCGCCTTTGACGAGGACCAAGGGCTCAGCGAGCACACCGCGCCTTATGACGCGCTGGTGCAGGTGATCGACGGCACGGCCGAGATCATGATCGCCCGCGAGCCGCACCTCGTCAAGGCCGGCGAGATGATCATCATGCCGGCGGGCAAGCCGCACGCGCTGAAAGCCAAGCCGCGCTTCAAGATGATCCTGGTCATGATCCGCGCGGGAGTGAAGCCCTAACCCCCGGGCGCTATTCAAGAAAGTTGAAGCGAGGCCGATATCAATCAATTCCCGCTTAACGATTCTTTCTGAACCGTTGCGGGCAATTGACGAATCTTAGACTAACAGATCACGCTCCGGCGGCATCCCCCGGGACGCAGACCACCTCGCAGGGCATTTCCAGCACGGCGATGCATAGCTGAAAGGCGCGACCAGCCCCTTGCCGGTGTTTTTAAGCCCGTCCTTGAAAGTCACCTCCGGCAGCGGGCTGAAAACCATCTGCACCAGGCCCAGCGGCAGGCGCAGGCATTGCGCGCACTGGCGCGGAACCCCGGCAAAGCCCCTGCCGGCCCGTGTCACGCCCGGAGCGGCCTTTTTGGCCGCGGCAACGATCTGCACTGCCGCGACGGGATCGGCGGCGGTCGCGCGCGCGGCGTCAACGCACAGCAGGCCGGCCAGCGCGGCCGCCCGCATGAGGCTAATGTTTCCAAACATCGGTTGTTACCGGAAATTACTGGGCGACGGGCTCGTTCAACTGGCCTTGGTAAACGCAGCGCCGGATCTTCTGAACGGAGGTGCGCTCGAGCGGCTCCCGGCTGACCTGGATCTTGCGCGGGTGCTTGTATTCGGCCAAGTCGCGGCATTCATGGCGGATGGCGTCGCGGATCATTTTCTCGATTTCCGCCCATGGGGGCTCCGCGCCCTCGCGCGCGGCCTTGACCGCGTCCGTGTCCGGCGCCGCGATCGCGCCCACGCGCTCGCCGGGCACGCCGCCGACCGTGTAGCCCACCACCACGATGTCGGCGATCAGCGGCGAACGGGCGATCACGTTCTCGACCTCTTCGGGATAAATGTTCTTGCCCTCGCGGTTGACGATCAGGGCCTTCTTGCGCCCGCGTATCGAAAGGTAGCCCTCCGCGTCGATCGAGGCCAGGTCGCCGGTGCGCAGCCACTCCCCGTCGAAAGCCTCGCGTGTGGCTTCGGTGTTGTTGTAATAGCCTTTCATCACGACCGGACCGCGCACCTGCAGCTCGCCCACGCCCTGCCCGTCAGGATCGGCGATGCGCACCTCGATATTCGGAAGCTTCTTGCCGATGGTGCCGACCTTGGACTCGTTGAAATTGGTCGCTGAAACCACCGGCGAGCATTCGGTCAGACCGTAGCCCTCGACGATCGGCACACCGATCCGCCGGAAGCCTTGCAGCACATGGCGCGGACAGGGCGCGCCGCCCACAAAAATGAAGCGCAACCGACCGCCCAACCCCTTGAGCACCTTCTTGCCGACCAGCTTGCCCAAGCCGAGCTTGAGCAGCAGTTGCGCCACGCGGTTGTTCTTGAGGCGGTCGTCGATCTTGTCGAAAAGCTTTTCGGCCAGCAACGGCACCGCCATCAGCACGGTTGGCTTAAGTGTTTTGATGTCGTCCCCAACCGACCGCAGGCTCTCGACAAAAAACATGCCGCAGCCTTTGGCGAGCGGAATCACAAAATTCGCCGTGAACGAGAACGAGTGGAAAAGCGGCAGGACGATCAGGAAATCGTCGTCGGACGATATCGCTTCGCCCAGAACATCGAAACTGCCCATGGCGTCGCTGCAGAAATTCAGATGCGTCAGCATCGCGCCTTTGGGCTGACCGGTGGTGCCGGAGGTGTAGATGACAGAAGCGACATCATGCGGCACCGGAACATGTTCCCTGTACCATTTCAATGGCTTGTCGCGCACCTTTGAGCGCAAGGTTTCGAGATCGTGACAGGGGCGGCCGGCGATATCCGCCAGCGGTTCGGCGCCGCCGTCAACCGTGACTATAAAGCGTACATCCGGCAAGTCCGGCAGGATCTGTTCAAGCATGCAAAGATGGCGGGTGTCGGTGAAGATCGCCACCGCCTGCGAGTCGCGCAAGATAAAGGCGACCTCCTGCTCGCGCAGCTTCGGATCCAGCGGCACGACCGACAGCCCCGCGCCGGCGGTGGCCAGATAAATCTCGATCCACTCCGGGCCGTTGTCTAGGATAACGGCGATCTGTTCCTTGCCCGGGGTCAGCCCGAGCCCGCCGCAAGCCTCGGCGATCTGGCTGACAGCTTGCAGCATTTCCTGATATGTTCTCTGACACCAAACACCGGCGCGGCAGTAGCGCAAAGCCACAGCCTTAGGATGGTTGGCGACCGCATCATCAAAAAAAGATCGTAATGTCATATAACTCCTGATTCATAACTTCTCACTGACCAGTTCCACGGTTACCGGTCCTTCGTTCAGCAGGCGCACCTTCATCTCCGCGCCGAAAACCCCGCCACAGACCTTGTCGGCGCCCAATATTCGCCGCAGCTCCGCAAGCATGGCCTCATACAGCGGCTCGGCCTGTTCCGGGCGCGCCGCCGCCGCAAAACTCGGGCGGTTGCCTTTGCGCGTGTCGGCATAAAGCGTGAACTGCGAGACCACCAGCACAGAGCCGCCGGTGTCCGCGACCGACAGGTTCATCAGCCCCTGCGCGTCCTCGAAAATCCGCAGCGCCGCGAGTTTGCGCGCCAGCCGTCCTACATCGCCGGGCGTGTCGCTGTGCGTCACTCCAAGCAGCGCCAGCAGTCCGCCACCGATCTCGGACACCCGTCTGCCGCCGACTTCAACCGAAGCCTCTGAGACGCGCTGCAACAGCACCTTCATGCCTCTCCCCCGATTTTTTTCCAGACCCGCAGCAGTTCCGACACGCCCCACGCCTGCGCCGGACAAC
>JAQWAM010000270.1 GCA_028707675.1 Kiritimatiellia bacterium
GGTCATACTACCGCCGCTTGCGGAAGAGCCGGCGCCGCGCCGCTCGGGCCTGCGGCCGCGCCGTTCATGCGAAGGGGGACGCGCGACCGGGCGTCCGGCCGACGCGGGCCGCCTGCTCTCGGCGCCGCTCGCGCGCGCCGCCGCAGTGTCTTTAGGTCGTTCAGCGCCGTCGCGCAGGGGTGCTGCCTTGCGTCTCCTGCCTTTGCGCCGCCGCTGGCTGTCGGCTTGCGAACCTTTGCGTGTCCCGTCGGCGCCGCGGCCTTCGCCGTTTTTTCTGGCGTCCACGGCCCCTGCACGGACACGCGGCCGGGAGCCTTTTTTGCCGCCGCCCGAATCTTTTGCAGCAGCCGCCCCGATAAGTTTGTTAGCGATCTTTTTAATCAGTCCGATTGGCATATGATTCATCCATATAAAAGCAAAATGCGGACACCCGCGAGAGGCGCCCGCAAACACGAATGGCTGTATGACAGCGACACGACTAGCGCTTCGAGAACTGGAAGCGCTTGCGGGCACCGGGCTGACCCGGCTTTTTGCGCTCTTTCATGCGTGCGTCACGAGTCAGGCACCCCGCCTTTTTCAGGACATCGCGCAAATTGGCGTCAGAGGCCACGAGCGCGCGCGCCAGACCGTGCCGTATGGCTCCGGACTGGCCGCTTATGCCGCCTCCCTTGGCCGAGATCAGCACATCGAACTTGCCGGAGTTACCGGTCAGCGCCAGCGGCTGCTCGATGTACTGCCGCAAGGCCTCGCTGGTGATGTATTTTTCAATCTCGACGTCGTTCACCAGCCACTTGCCCTCGCCATTGACCAGGCGTACCCGCGCCACCGCGGTTTTCCTGCGGCCTGTGCCCGCTGCGATCACTTTTGTCATCTTATTCCCTCATTCCAAACCCCGGCTTGCCGGAGAGACTCTTTAGAAAGCCGCCGCGACCGGCGTCTGCGCCGCGTGCGGGTGCTCGGAACCGCGGTACACCTTGACGCGGGTCATCATATTGCGGCTGATGTTGTTCTTGGGCAGCATGCCCCATACAGCCTCCATGATAACCCTGTCCGGGTGCTTCTCAAGCATGGTCTTGGCCGAGAACCGCTTCAGTCCCCCGCGCCAGCCGGAATACCTCTGGTACTCTTTCTGCTCGACCTTGCGCCCGGTCAGCCGCACTTTCTCGGCGTTGACCACAATCACAAAATCGCCCATGTCCACGCTGGGATCAAAATCCCGGCGGTTTTTGCCGCGCAGCGTGTTGGCGATGTTCACCGCCAGACGTCCCAACGGCTTGTCGGCAGCATCCACCAGATGCCAGCCGCGGGCTGTGCCCGGATCTTTAGGTACAAACGTCTTCGTCATGGTTGCCTGCTATTCTTTCTTCAAAAAAATGGTTTTTCAATTTAACCTATCCGGTCCTGACTGTCAACGGCAACTTTCGCCCCCGTTTAATTTTTTTTAGACATTTTTCCGCGGGTCAAGTCAAAGAAACGGAAGAGAGGTAACCGTTTAGCGCACGTCTAAGGGGTCGTATCGCGACATCGAGACATATCATTGCTCCCTCACGCCAATTTCAGCCGAGACCTTCCGTAAAATCGACTTCAGTTTCCGGTCGCCCCGCAAGCGCTTTCTCATGCGCTGGAGCGCTTTGGAAGCGGCGGCCGGCTCGATACCCGCAAACGCGGCCAGCTCAGGAATCGACAGCCCGCAGTTCATCCGCGCGACATAGAGCGCCAGATCGCGCCCGCGATCGCCCTTCCTGTCGGCGAATGACGCCCATTCTTCCCCCTTGACAGCCTCGACAGCCCGCACCACCTCTCCGAACGGAAGCAGCCGCCTCCACGCCCTGGCGTTCGTGTCGTTTTTGGCCGACGACGGGACTTTCCGCCGCAACCGTTCGACGAAGGCCGCGCCGTCAGCACGATCCACACCAGCAACGGCAAGAAAAAGGGGGAGGGGAACGGCAAATGCGGCAACCGGTATCTCGCCTGGGCGTACGTCGAGGCCGCCAATCTGGCCGCCCGGTATTCCCCTGAGACGCACGCATGGTTCCAGCGCAAGCAGGCCCGCAGCGGCAAGCGCGTGATCGCCGTCAAGGCGCTGGCCAACAAGCTCGCCAAGGCCTGCTGCTTCATGATGCGCGACTGGACGGCACGGCTTTTTAGGCCGGCCGAAAACCAGCAGACGAAACAACGGCGGATTCGGAACATGCGTTTGTCACAGACCCGGCTGTTAACGGAGCGAAGACATGAAAAAAAATGAAACCGCCCCAAAAAGGCGGGCGCGGAAGTGTTTGCCTATTGACTCCTGCTCTAGGATGAGCGACCCCATTTCGCGCCGTTTCGTGCCTGGTGTTATTCATTATCTATTCAATATTTTAAAAAAAGTTCTATATTAATCTTTAAAGCAACGAGTTATAACTGATATAATCTATTCATGAACAGGATAAATGAACACCTTTTGAGTTACCTTGGAAGTCACGGAACCTGTACCGCATCAGAGTTGTCGACAGCGATGAAAATCAGTCAGCCGACACTATCACGCGCGATCACCTCTTTGGGGCCACAGCGCATTGTACGGATTGGTCGGGCGAGGTCTACCCGCTACGCACGGCGCAGTGAGCGCCCCGGGAATGAATGCCCGATCTATCTGATTGACGAGTCCGGTCAGGCCGTTCATTTAGGCGTTTTGTATGAGCTTTGCCGAGGGGAGTGGCAGTTTCAGCAGGACTCCCCGTGGAAATCCCTGCGGGGTGATGTGTTCAGGGATGGGTTATACCCCGGGCTGCCGTGGTTTTTACAGGACATGCGGCCGTGCGGTTTTTTGGGGAGGTGTTTTGCGCATTCGCATGCTCAGGCACTTCAAGCTTCACGCAATCCTGATGATTGGTCAGATGCGCTTGTTCTGGAAGCGTTGCGCCGGTTTGGGCAGGATATGCTCGGCGCTTTGATTGTCGGAAGGGAAATGCTGGAGCAGGTGCGCAGTTTAGCGGATCACGGGCGTGAGGCGCTCACGGAAACAGAGACCCCTCGGGCATATCCGCAGATGGCAGAGCAAGCACTTGCAGGTGAATGGCCTGGCTCATCAGCGGCTGGCGAACAGCCAAAATTCACGGCAACAGTTCTGGGATCTGGCGGTGAAATCCGTCATGTGCTGGTTAAATTCAGCGGGGATATGAAACTGCCCGAATCCCGGCGCTGGTCGGACCTCCTACGGGCTGAGAATCTGGCAAACCGAGTGCTCTCTGAAAAGGGGTTACTCTGTGCGCGGAGCAGGATTATCTGTTCTGCGGGGCGAACTTTTTTGGAATCGGATCGTTTTGATCGCTGCGGTGCTGCAGGCCGTCGGGCGGTTGTCTCGCTGGAGGCGTTGGATGCCGCTTACCTGGGGGTCAACGGTCTGCCTTGGAATCGAGCTGCCGTCGCGCTGCGGGATGCCGGTTGGCTCAGTGCCGCAGACGCGGAACACCTGACCTTTCTCTGGTGGTTTGGCGTGTTGACGGGCAATACCGATATGCACTATGGCAACATTGCTTTCTATCTTGATCCTAATCCGCCCCTGCGTCTTGCGCCTCTGTACGATATGGTGCCGATGTTCTATCGGCCCGGTCTTGAGGGTAAGCTTCCTTCCGATCTCCTGAAGTTGGCGCTTCCGCCGCCCGAAGAGCTTCCAAGCTGGCGTGTTGCCGCTGATTCAGCACGGAAATATTGGGAACAGATAGCTCATGATCAGGATGTTTCCTCCGGTTTCCGAGATATCGCCGCGAAGAACCGGGTAGCGCTATCCGCAGTTATTGAACGGGTTGCGCAGTTATGATTTTGGCCACTGAAAGCCTTTACCATTTTAGTCTGCGTGAAATATGTTTAATTACTGAACACGGAGAAGGAACCTATGGGGCCTC
>JAQWAM010000271.1 GCA_028707675.1 Kiritimatiellia bacterium
CTTTTGCCCTTGATAGATCGTCTTATATATAGCGCAGGCAATTTCATAAGCTAAAACAGGCGGAACGGCGTTGCCGACTTGCGTGAACTGACGCGCCACTGGCCCCGTGAAGAAGTGTTTATCCGGAAATGTTTGTAAACGCGCACATTCGCGCACAGACATTGTGCGAGGAATATATGGGTGCAGGTGGGAACGACCGCCGCCCCCGGTGCCTCCGGCGATAATGGTCTTTGATGGCCGGGATGGATCAAGGCGGTCAACACGACCGAGTTTGTCGCGTTTGCCAAAACCCAACCGCATGTATCGCTCGATCGATTTGACATTATGCTCTCGAGTCACATGATTTGGTACACCATCTAAAGAAGATGTGAACACACAGCCGGACGGAAAACATTTACCCAAAGGTTTTGGAAATTGGAAAGCTCCAATCCTGCTTCCGATGATAAAAGTTCGCATCCTTTTTTGTGGAACTCCATAGTCCGCAGCATTGATAACCCTCGGTGGAGCCACAAGGTAATGAGCATCTGATAACATTTGGCATGCCATCTTAACCTGCGCTCCGCTATCAATAGTCAACAAACCGTCGACGTTTTCAATGACAAATACCTCAGGATTGAAATGGATAATTATGCTGATATAATGGAACAAAAGGTTTCCGTATTTCTCATGACTAAAACCAGTGCGCTTAAAAGTCTTCATAGTTTTTGAAAAACGCTGATTAGCTGCTATGCTGAAAGACTGGCAGGGTGGGCCTCCATGAAAAACGCCAGAAAAATTTTGTGAAATGCCAAAAGCTTCAAGTGCTGAGATTACGGCATCAGGATCGTTGACATCACCGAGATTAAAGGGCGGGCCGATTATATTCTTATGTCCGTTGGCTCGCAAGGTGTCGCAAAACATCGGATTGATTTCGACATCAACCAAGGTCTTAAAACCAGCGCATTCGAAGCCTATATCCAAACCGCCCGCACCCGAAAAGAAACTGACGCAAGGAATGCCTTCAGCAATTGAAGGACGATAATCAACCGGAACAAAATCTAACTTGCTGTTGTCTGGTGGAGTTGGATCGCATTCATAAATCAAAGAGTCGTAAGAATGCCCTCTCGAAGCTAAACAAACCGCGAGCGGCGTTCCGGCCTTCTTGCATTCTTCAATAATCGATATTTGTTCTTTAAGTGAAAGCTTCCTCAAAGCCGTATCTCCCTCTTAGCCATTTCATAGATGTCTTTGGCCATTGTCTTTGAACCGAAGTCAGGAACTCCCCATTCGCCGAGTTTAATCTGATAAAAATCATGGATGCTTCGGTGGCATGACGGACAAAGAGGCGAAAGATCATCCATCGAGGTTGTGGTCCCGCCCACATTAAGTGTCGTGGAAAGCGGCATAATATGGTGCAATTCAAGAATGTTGTTTGTCCATGGATAGCGTTCTCGAGGTTTTAGCTTGCATGCGTCACAAATCACTTCAGGGTGCATCTGAAAGAAACGCTGGCGTATCAAGAGGAAAAAACAGAAGGCGGCTGTTTTAGTTTACGGCACAAATCGGTGACAAAAAGGCGGCCATCAATCTTAGTGGCCAGCATGGCGCATTGAAAAACACGGGCGTAATTTCTCCAAACGGTATAAGATTTAGGCAAGAAAGGCAATCCGGTTTCGAGTTCCAGGCGCGTCCGGAGGATATCTTCCCCGCCTTTTTCCATGTCAATGCCTTCAAGACTGAGTAAAACATTGGCCATTGATCGGATGTTAGAGTAGTTGAAATACTCAAGCCTACCTTGATCCCAACGCCACTTCATAATGCCGTGTTTCCTTTTGACTAATCTGGGGCTTCCTCCGCGGCAGCTATAACACACTGTCAGATTGACCTGAATATAGCATAAGCGGGGCGGGGGCAACAGCATGTTTTTGCGGTTGCGCGAGGGCGGAGCGCTCGCTGATCTCTGACGCGCAATATGTACACAATAAACACGCGCTTTTACAAGACCGCCGTGCGGCTTCAGCACTATAATACCACTGAAATCTTATAAGGCGTTTGTTAAGACTGCGGGACGCGGTCGCGCGGGCTTACGAGGCGCAGGCGGCAGACGCCACGGGGGGAACAATGAGCATCAGACGCAGAGGCTTCATTTTCAAGGCCGCGGGTTTCTCCGCGGCGGCGCTGGCCGGGCAGAGGCTGCGGGCGCAGGCGACCGCGCCGTCCAACACCGTCACCATGGGTTTCATAGGCTCCGGCGGACGCGCCACGCAGCTCATGCCGGTCTTCATGAACATCGCGGGAACGCGCGCGCTGGCCGTGTGCGACGTCAACCGCGAGCGCAGGCAGCGCGCCAAGAAGATCGTGGACGAATTCAACGGCAACAGCGATTGCGCTGAATACCGCGATTTCCGCGAGATGCTGGAGCGTCCCGACATAGACGCCCTGTACATCGCCACCGGTGACCGCTGGCACGCGCAGCTCGCCATCCGGGCCATGAGCGCGGGGAAAGACGTGTATTGCGAAAAACCCATATCGCTCTCCATTCGCGAGGGCGAGGCCGTGATGAACGCGGCGCGGCGGTACCGGCGCGTCTATCAGGGCGGAGTGCAGCGGCGCACGGTCGGCAATTTCGTGACCGCCATGAACATCGCCGGCAGCGGCAGGCTGGGGCGCCTGCACACCCTGCACGCGGGCATGGTTGCAATGGGGCGCTCGGCCGCGAACAGTTTTTTCGACAGCGAGCCCATGCCCGCGGCAGACGATCTCGACTGGAACATGTGGCTGGGGCCAGCGCCGTGGCGCCCATACAGCGGCAAGTACATCAAAGGCTGGCACAGCCAGTACGATTTTCACGGCGACCTGACCGAGTGGGGCAGCCACACCATCGACCTTTGCCAGCTCGTGCTTAAGCGCGAGCAGACCGCGCCGACCAGGTACGTGCCGGTTGACGCGGGGACGTTTCACGCCTTCTACGACGACGGCGTCAAACTGGTGCTGCGCCAGCACGGCTTCAAGAGCAGTTGCGCGGTGCGTTTCGAGGGCGACGAGGGATGGGTCGAAACCGACGATTCCGGCGACGTTCAGGTCTCTTCGCCGAGCCTGCTCGATAACCGCTCCGTCCGCAGCGAAAGCTGGATGCGGCCGGTGGCGCACCCCAAGGAGTTCATCGATTGTGTCCGCTCGCGCCAACTCACCTCCGCCCCGGCGGATTCACTGCACTTTTCGCATGTGGCCTGCCACGCCGCCACGATCGCGTACCACCTGAACCGGCCGCTGGAATTCGATCCCGGGGCGCTGCGCTTCAAAAACGACAGCGAGGCCGACCGGCTGATCAACCGTTCCTGCCGCGCGCCTTGGGCGCTTTAGTAGCTTACGGATCAACAAGCGCGATAAAAAACAAGTTGTTTCACCACGAAGACACGAAGCATAAAGGCAGGAGCTGGTTGATGAATTTCTTAGTGAACTTCGTGACTTCGTGGTGAGAATTTTGGGTTGCGGGCACCGCCCGCATTAGTAAATGACGATCTCAAATAAGGTTTTTGCAATGACGAATAAATCAGCAACCCGCCGATCTTCCTGTTTGTTTTTAAGCGTCCTGCTGAGCTTTTCATGCGCTGCCGGCGAAGCGGCGCTGATCAAACAACTGTCTGAAGGATCCGCAGCCGAGCGTGACTCCGCGCGGCAAAAGCTGCTGGTTTCCGCCACGCCTGCGGCAATACCCGGACTGGCCGCGCAGTTGAAAAATCCCGGGACCTTCGACAATGCCGCTTTCCTGCTGGAGGCGCTGTGCCACCCCGAGGCAGATGCCGCGCTCGCCGCGGCGATCGGCAGTGTTGACGGGCGTTGTAAGGCAGGTCTGCTCAACGCGCTGAAACGTCGCGACAGCCCGCGGACTTTGTCTG
>JAQWAM010000272.1 GCA_028707675.1 Kiritimatiellia bacterium
CCTCAATATCGTCAAGGTACACGTGGACGCCGGCGCGAGGTCGCCGTTTTCGGTGCTGCACATCTCCGACACGCATTTCACGGACGCTTATCCCAACGAGGACAAGTGGAAGCAGCAGCTCAAGAAGGCGCGCACACAGACTTTCGGCGGGCGCCAGGAGGAGGCTTTACGCGACTCCATCGCGTGGGCGAAAGACAACTGCGACTACCTGCTCCACACGGGAGACCTCGTGGACTGGCTTTCGCAAAAGAATCTCGACATGGCGAAAAAGTATTTCGGCGAAAACATGTTCGGAGCCGTCGGCAATCACGAGTACTCGCCCTATATGTGGCTCGACCGCGAGGCGAACGCCAACACTGACCGCGCGGACATCCGCGCCGAACTCTCGAAATACTTTCCTTTCGATGTAACGCTCGCCTCGCAGGAGGTCAACGGCGTCAACTTCGTATCGATCGACGACTCGAACGGGCGCGTGACAAAGGAACAGGCGGAGCGGTTCAGGGGGGAGGTCGCCAAGGGTCTCCCGATCGTCCTCATCAAGCACGTGCCGTTCTACACCGACTACATCTGGCGCCAGAGCGCCAAGTTCTGGAAGTACGGTTCGAAGTTCCGCTCCGCGGCCGCGCCCGACTTTACCGGCGACGCGGCGGCTCAGCGGAACGATCCGACCACGCGCGACTTCATCGCGTATCTCAAGACGGTCCCCCTGCTCAAAGCGGTTCTCGCAGGGCATCTGCATATCACGGTGCAGGATCGTTTCTCGCCCACGGCGATGGAATACGTGGTCGGCGGCAATTTTCTCTTTCTCGGTCAGGAAGTTACGTTCGCTTAAAAAACAAGGCGCTTCATGAGAATTTGTGGGGCGGCAAAAATTCTGGCTCACACTGACAGTCAGACCCCGGCGGGAAGTTTGGCCCGCATCATTTCCCGGCGGTCGAATTTGCGCCCGTCGGCCACGAACGTGCCGTCGCCGACAGCGTGAAAGGTCTGCCTCTCTTTACGCGCGCTGTCGAAATAGGCGGCAACGCCTTCAAGCACCACGATGTTGTGCTTCTCGATTATGTCTATGACCTTGCACGCTATGTTCGCCAGACACTCTTTGATCAAAGGCGGCCTGACGGCTCTCACCCTCACAGCCGTGAGCCCGAACTTCTCGAATTTGTCGGTGTCCGCGCCGGAGCACGACCCCACCCCGACGACTTTGTCGAGGAGATCAACAGCCGGAATCGCGATCACGCACTCTCTCGTTTTCGCAAGAGCGCCGTAAGAGTGATTCCACGGTCCGGTGGCGATGGCGAACTTCGGCGTGAAATCCAACACCATCGTCCACGAGATCGTCATGACGTTGTCCCGGCGCCCGTCACTGGTCGTGACCATAACAACCGCGCCCGGCTCTATCAGTGTGAACGCTCGGCTGATCCGCATTCTTTGTAGAGTAGACATGTTATCCATACCTTTATTTTACTTACTTTGGGCAATCGGGGTCAGCCCTGAAAATAGCAAATACGGGATTATCAGATGCTGCCGCCATGAGTTTCGCTGTCACCGGGGCACCTACGCCAAAGTGACGCGGCGGCGGCCGTCCGCCGACATATCGCTCGTCACCTCCCTGTCCCCCATGACGGAATCGGCAGTGCGCGAGACAAGGAAACCCAGCGCGTCTTCGGAGATGACTGCCGAGAAAGCAGGGCTATGTAATTTGCATATTACTTCAAAAGATCGTAGACACGCACGTAGTCGACGACGAAATCGTCCCCGAGCCGCGCACTTTCCTCGAGCTCCTCCACCGCGGTGCCTGTCATGCGGTTCTGGCGGTACCACTGGCACTCGGTCGAGATGAGTATGAACTCGGGCGTCTGGCTCACCGCCTCGCCGTGCCCCGTTCCCACCTTCTCGCCGTCCTGGCGGCCGTCCACAAAGACCGTATATCCGTCCGGCTCCCAGAGAAGTCCGAACGTATGGAAATCGTCCGTAGAAACATTGAGCGTGTGGGTCTGGCCCGGGACGGGACGCGGCGCACAGAAGCCCTTGTAATCCGCACCGTAGCCGTTCATGTGGAACATGTGGCGTCCGACGCAGCCGGGAGCAAATGACTCCATGATGTCGTGCTCGATGCCCGCGCGCTCAGGATCTAGGCAGACCCCCTGCGTCTCCGACTGCATCCAAAACGCGCTCCACCATCCGGGCCGTCTCTGCAGGCGGAAACGCGACTCGTAGTAGCCATAGCGGTGGACAAACTTGGGTGGCTCGCGCTTCCCGATCGGCCAGAAGCCCTTGCGGTTCTCGTCCCACGAATAATCCCAGAGAAGCTCGCCCGTCTGTAGCTGGGGCGAGCAGAACTGCCCGTCCGCGCGTTGCTTGAGCTTGAGATGGGCCTTGCCGTCCTTCACCTCTACGCACCCGTCCTCGGGACCTGCAAATGCGGAGAATCGCTGTCCCCAGAAGTTCGTGCGATAGCCCCACTTCGATGCGTCAAGCTGAGAACCGTTGAACTCGTCGTTCCAGACGAGACTGAAATCTCTTCCGTCCGGCAAAAGCGACGGTGCCTCGCCTTTCACCGTTTCGCGTGCAGTGCAGCGGAGCGGCAGGGATTCGGGCTTCACCATTGTGCCGTGCGTCTCTTTCGCATGGAGGACCTTCGACCCGTCGCCGGCCTTCCCGACAAGGTTCTCGACCGTCCTGCCGGTTGCGGCGGACACCTCGCCGAGCGCGATCGTCCGCAACTTGTTGCCATCACTGTGGGCGACGACCGTGACGTCGTGCGTCTCCGGCATCTTCGCGAACGACCCGGTGCGCGGCCCGATCGTGAGCCTGTCGTTCTTGAAGGTCAGCGGCGTGGTCGCAAAAGCGCCCGTGCGGTAACCGAGAGAATCGCCGTCGTCCTCGTACCATTCGCCCTTGCCGTCCGCTCCCGTCCAGACATGAATCTCGATCTTCTCGCTCCACCCCTTATCGACGTGCCGCACTCCTGCCGGGAGCATCGGGATGATCGCGCCCGCCTTCACGTAAAGCCCGCCTCCGATTGCTCGGGTGAAGTTGTTCTTCACCTCGCGGCCGCCCTTCAAGGCCTTGCCGGTCCACCAGTCGTACCAGAGTCCATCGGGAAGCGTCGTCGTGTCGGTGTAGCAAGAGACGAGCAGGCTGTCACCGAGATAATAGGTCGTGGAGAGCTCCCCGTACTCCGCGACGTCCGGATGCATGAAGGCGAGCGGACGCATCATAGGCCAGCCGGTACGAGACGCCTCCGCCGCCGCGGCATAGAAGTACGGAAGGAACAGGTAGCGGAGCTTCACATAGCCCTTCACGATCTCGAAATCCTCCTCAGGCTGGTACCACGGCTGTTCCCAGTAGTCCCAGTTGTTCTGCTGGCTCCAGGGCTGGAGGAATCCGAAGTGAAGGCCCTTCGCGTTGACGATGCGCGGCAGTTCGTCACCTTCCGGATTCTTCATGTAGATGTCCATGTCGCAGCTCTGGTTGGAATGCCCGGACGCCGCGAGATTTAGAATCGAGACCAGGCTCTTCGGACCGCCGCCCGTGTCGCCCGCCCAGGTGGCGACGTACTGCTGCACGCCTGCGTAGCCGCCCGCGGAGTAGACCATCGCGCGTTTCTTCGTATGGTTCTCGTAGCCGAGCGCCATCTGTTTGTCGTAGACGAGCGGATAGAGGTTGTGCGCCTCATCGTCGTCCATCCCGTTCGCCCAAGTGCGGTTCGGCACGCCGTTCCACTCGGTAACCTGGCAGGAGCCGTCGAGCTTGAAGCAGCGCGCACCCTGGTCGACGAAGAACTCGAGGTGCTTGAACCACGGTTCGTGTCCTTCGGGAACCTTCTTCTCCGGATAGATGCGGCGCGCGCTGGAGTAA
>JAQWAM010000273.1 GCA_028707675.1 Kiritimatiellia bacterium
CCGGTCTCGCGGGCGATCCTGTGGCCGAACTCGATGTCACGCGCCTCGCGCCCGTCCGGCGCGCGCCGGGTCAGGACACCCGCGCCGGGAATGTGCTCGTCCATAAAGCACGAGGCGGGCAGCATCCGCAGCCCCGCGCGCTCAAGCTCCTCTGTCAGCTTGCCGAAGATCGTGTGGGCGTTCTTGACCGGCAGGGCGCCCAGCCAGGCGCGCGCCAAGTCGTCAAACCTAGTGCGGAAAAGCGCCAGCGGGCGTATCTGCCCGACCATAATGCCGCCGTCGAAGCGGTTCGCCGCCACCCAGTCGCGAATCGCGCGTATCTCGCCCACGCCGAACCAGACCCGCTCGTCCGCCAGGCGCACAGCCGCGCGCGCGGTCGTGCCGCGCAAGGCCAGCATGGTGATGTGCCGCACGCCGGCTTTGCGCGCGCCCGCCGCGACGCATGCCGGATACGCGCCGCTGCCGGCCATGATTAAAAGGCGTTCCATGCCGCCACCCCGCCCCTTCCATAAAAACCTTCGTGACCTTCGTGCCTTCGTGTGAGACATCCGCAGCACATGCCCGCTTGCGGTCCCTTACCCCGTCCCTGCCTATAACTTGAACGTTGAACGTTGAACGTTGAGCGTTGAGCGTTCCCGTTACCTCTCATTTTCGCCCGGCCACCCGGGTGGTCGGCTTGTCGACCTTGAAAACACGCTTGGCCTTGCCCTCGCTGCGCGGCAGCGCGCCGGCCTTGAACACGTCGCCCTTGGGGCTGAAGCCCAGACGCTCTTTCAGATGTTTCTCGATCATGTAACCGGTTACGCCCTCTTCCGCCTCGACGTTGACGCGCACATCCCTCACGCCGTGGTCGTTCTCGATGATGATCTGGTATTCCGGTAAAACCCCGGGTATCTCCATCAGCGCCTGCTCGACCTGCTTCGGAAAGAAGTTCACACCTTTGACGATCAGCATGTCGTCGCAACGCCCCTCGATGCGGTCGATCCGCAGACTGGTGCGGCCGCAGGCGCAACGCTCGCGGCTGACAATGCGCGTCAGGTCGCGGGTGCGGTAACGGATCACCGGCACGGCGTCCCTCGTCAGCGACGTGAACACCACCTCGCCGACCGCGCCGTCCGGCAGAACTTCGCCGGTGACCGGGTCGACGATCTCGGTCAGGTACTGGTCTTCCCAGACGTGGATGCCGCAGCGCGCCTCGCAATCCATGCCGGTCGTGCCCACGCCGCCCGTCTCGGTCATCCCGTAAATGTCAAAAGCTTTAATGCCCAGCCGCGCCTCAACCCTGCGCCGCATCTCGTCGGAGAAAGACTCCGCGCCGAAAATCCCGATCTCGAGATCCGGCAGCTCCAAGCCCTGCTCATCCAGCATTTCAATGATGCGCGAGGCGTATGAGACCACCGAACCGATGCCGCGGACCTTGAAGTCGCGCATCAGCATGATCTGCCGGGCCGTGTTTCCCGAGCTGGCCGGCACGATGAACAGCCCCGCCAGACGGGCGCCGTGATAAAAGCCGAACCCGCCGTTGAACAGGCCGAAAGTCGGCATGATCTGGAGCGTGTCGCCCGGCTGCATCCCGGCCATCACCTGGCAGCGCGCCATGCACTCAGCCCACTGCACCAGGTCCGTCTCGGTGTACGCCATCACCACCGGCGTGCCGGTGGAACCTGAACTCATGTGCATCTCGCGCGCGGCGTTGCGCGGCGCGCACAGCATTTTCAGCGGATACTGATCGCGGAAGTCTTCTTTTGTTAGGAACGGCAGCCGCTTCAGATCGTCCAGCGACCGCACGTCCCCAGGCTCGATACCGCACTCCGTCAGCTTGTCTCGGTAAAAATCATTGTTCGACCAAACGTGCTTGACGGTCCATTTAAGCCGTTCCAACTGCGTCGCGCTAAGCTCGTCACGCGACATGGTCTCGGCCTTCTCGTTCCAAAAACGGAGTCTGCTCATTACACTTCCCTCTTAGACAAGGCTCTTGATCTCCTCTGCGACCTTAGCTGCGAGAGATTCATCAGGGAGCGCCAGATCCGGGAGGCGAGAGAACGGGATCATTTCGACAGTTAACGCGCCGTTGTAGCCGATTTTCTCCAATGCCGCGAACGCGGCTTTAAAGTCAACGTCACCGGCCTTTAGAGAATCGCCGAACCCATGCAGCCCGCCGCCGCAGTCTTCGCCCTTCCAGTTCTTGACGTGGACTGCCTTGACGCGTTTACCCAGCAGCATTATGTAGTCCTGTGCGGGCAAATAGATCTGGCAGTTACCGAGGTCGAGGTACATTCCGACGCGGTCCGATCCGAACTGATCGAGGAAAAGCTTCCACTCCATCGGCGACAACAGGAAACGCATCCACACGTTCTCGAGCGCTATATCCACATCCAGCGCATCCGCGACCGGCACCAGCTCCCTGATGGACTTCGTAGCCTGATCCCAGCAACGGGCATAGGGGACGACGGGGCGCGAGGGATCCCACGCGACCGAGGTCGAGCCCGGCACAACGAGGATCGTTTTCACTCCGAGCCATGCGGCGATCTGGAGATATTTCTTCGTGAACTCGACTGCGCGCGCACGCTCCGCTTCGTCATCGGCGCCGAGCGATTCGGCACCGTAATGTCCGGTCGCCAGCGTTCCAAGACCGATGCCATTCTCTTTAGCATAAGCGGCGATTTTCGCGCACTCGTCCTTCGTGATCGTCAAGGGCAGGCAGTCTTCGAGCGTAAGCTCCACACCGTCCAGACACTGCGCCTTCGCGAAGTCGATAAACTCGTAAGGGGTCCTGTTCGGGCCGAACCCGCCGTACACCCAGTAATTGATCGCCTTATACATGGACGGGCCTCCCGGTTTTGACGGACTTTTCCTCGGCGAAGACAAGCTTCATTGTGTCCTCGACAGACAAGATCGTCTGGTACTTCACCGGCTTCACGCCCTTCGCGACGCAGTCGACGAAATAGGCGAGCTCTTGATGCCAGCCGGTCGGCCCCGCCTTGACGTCAAGCTTCGGCACAATAGGCTTGCCCTTCACCGGATAAATCTTGTATCCGGAGGCGTCGAGCTTCAAGGTCGCCTTCTCGCAGACGATGGTGAAACTCATCTCAAACGGGGTTCCCTTCGCCGGCGCCCACCCGCCTTCGGCCATGACGAGGCGATTGTCGCCGTAGTCGTAGGTCGCGACAACATGGTCGATGCCGCCCTTGGAGACGACATTGGCCCCGACGGCGTTCACGCGTGCGGGCTTGCCGAAGAAATAGTTGACCGCGTCCGCGTCATGGATGTGCAGGTCGAGGAGCGCGCCGCCGGACATCGAGCCGTCCATGAACCAGTTCTTCCAGGCGTTGCCCGCGACGGACGGCGAAACGCGCTTGAAGGTCGCGGTCTTCATCTTCCCCGCCTTGCCGCTTTTGAAGTACTCGTAAGCATGACGGTATTCCGGCCAGGCGCGGACGCAGAGCCCGATGTTAAAAAATGCCTTCGACGCCTTGACCGCCGCCAAGATTCTCCGTGTCTCCGCTGCGGTGCGGCACAGGGGCTTTTCGCAGAAGACGTTCTTGCCGGCCTTGAGCGCGGCGACAGCGATTTCAGCGTGGTACGGAGTCGGCGTGCAGATGTCAATAACGTCCACGTTCGCATCCCTGACCATCTTCATCGCATCGTCATAAACGGCAATGTCCGTGAGATCGTATTGTTTCGCAGCGCCGCCGCCAATATTTCCGGCGACCGCCGAGGCATCGCCTTTGCGCTTCTTGGCGTCAACATCAGCCAACGCGACGATCTTCGCGTTTTTGAGCCCCTTATAGACACCCCAATGGGTCGTCCCCATAAATCCGAGTCCCGCGAGTCCGATCCTG
>JAQWAM010000274.1 GCA_028707675.1 Kiritimatiellia bacterium
TCCCACGGGTCGGATGTCCAACTGTTGAACCCCCAATGGAGGTAGCCTTTAAGATCGTAACGGTAATTTAGCCAGTGCATCAGCCGCGTGTCGATCAGCGGAACGTCCACGGTCTTGTTCATCAGCACGCCGCCCTGATAGATGCCGACCGTGTAGAACCACATCTCGTTACCGCGGCGCTGCGCCTCCTCGAAGGCACACTGCCAGGTTGAAAGATGGTCAAGTTTGGGCACCCAGACCTCCAGGCGATCCAGACAGTGCGGTGTCTCGATCGCGTCAATCCGGCGGAGTTCTGGCGCGTGGCGGTGTACAAAGTCGGAGGCCTGCTGCCAACCCGTGACGTTGTGGTTGGCGGGTTCGTCGCAAATGTGGAAGAGCGTCTTGTCGAGCCACTTTCTCTCGCGCAAATGACTGACGAACGCCGGCAGGAACTTGGCCAGAAACTCTTCGCCGCCGACCTTTCTGGCTTTGCCGCCAGCCTTCTCATAGACCGTGAAGAATTCACGTAATTTGATGGGGTTCGACCATCCTCCCGGGACATGTTGCGCGACAAAGCCGGTTTCCATCGCATCCATGCGGCCTGTTTCCCAAAAGACCTGAGCGAACCGGTCGAATGCCGAGAAGTCAAGGCTGTAGTTGCCGTCTCCGTCCGCTGTGGTTTTGATCAGCGAAAGGCCGATTTTGAACGTGTTATGGCGGTGCTCGACCATATTCTTCGCGTAAGCCCGCAGGATTTGCCAGTAACGGTCCGACTGCTCCGATTCCACCCCGTGAAATTTTTTAAACTGTCCGGTGGAGAGCCACTCAACCACCAGCAAGTGCCGCTGCTCGGGAAGCGTCAGGGGGTATACAGTCAGCGTTATAGGCATTGCGGCGGCGGCATCGCCGGAACTGACCGTCAGACTGCCGCGGTATTCTCCCGGCTCCGCGTCTGCCGGTATGCGCAGAGTCAGGTAAATCGCTTTCAGAGCGCCGTTGGCCACGTCGCATTGCCGTTCTTCAGACAGGCAATCGGGAAAACGGGCGGGCGCCGCTCGCGTCAGGTCGGACACCTGCATTTTGGGCGTGTTAGTCAAAACAAGAATGTCCGACACGAACCTCCATGTTAGATTTTCAGCAGGGATCTGAAAGCCGCTCCCCTCCCTTTTAAGCGGTTCCAGCGCAGCCGTCAACTTGGGCAGGTCTCGGCCCGCGCGCACGACGCATTGCGCCGAGATCGTCTCGCTCCGCAGACCGAACACGTTGATCTCCCGACACTGGCCCTGATTGTTGGTGAACCCGTATCCGTCCTCGAACACCCGCACCGCATCGCTGACAGCGACAAGCTCCAGCGGCGGCGCGGCGGCGTCGGAAGGGTTGGCGCTGATCAGCAAAGCCGCCGCCATAAACATGATCAACGGGATGCTCCGGCAATAAAAGAATGACATAATGATTCGCCCCTTAATGTTAACAGTTCGTAAAGCTAAGGCATGTACGATAACACCATTTGTATACTTTGAAATAATATCATCTTGTTTGCCGGACCGTCAACATGCCGTTTCAAGAATTTGTGCGCCGTGAATCTCGCGTTTGCCATGATGGGTGCGATGCTGTATTATAAAAATTTTAAGACATTAGTCGTAAAAGTATCAGAAAACTCACTTCCACCATGAGAAATGAAATAGCGTGACACTGTCTCTGACCTTGCCGGCGAAAACATGAAAAATATCCGTCAGTCTTTTACCGTTTCCTACAGCTACCCGGTATTATTCACGCACAATGTGTTTGAACCGGCCAACAAGACGCTTGCCAGAACCCTTATGAAAAACCGCAGCGGACCGCGGGCGCGGGTTCTGATGGTGGTCGATGCCGGGCTGGCCGCCGCGACACCGGGACTCACACGCAAGATCGAGCGCTATTTCCGCGCGCACCGCCAAATTATCGAGTTAGTCCGCGCCCCCATGACCGTGCCGGGCGGCGAGAACGCCAAAAACGGCTGGAACGGAGTGCGAGAGATCATGACCGCCGCGGGGTCGGAACACCTCGACCGCCACAGCCACATCATCGCGGCCGGCGGCGGCAGTGTGCTGGACATGGCCGGATTCGCCGCCTCGCTCGTCCACCGCGGCCTGCGCTTCACGAGACTGCCCACCACCGTGCTGGCGCAGAACGACGCCGGCGTGGGCGTCAAGAACGGCATGAACGACGGCGGCATGAAGAATTTCGCCGGCACATTCTACCCTCCCCACGCGGTCATAGACGATTTCGATTTTCTCAAGACCCTGCCGCAGCGCGAATGGATCGGCGGCTTGGCCGAATCTTTCAAAGTCGCCATCATCAAGGACAAGCCCTTCTTCAAGTGGCTTTGCGAAAACGCCCGCGCTTTGGGCGCGCGCGACCAGAAACTGATGGAGCGGGCCGTACAAAAAACCGCCGCCCTGCACCTGCGCCATATCGCCACCTCGGGCGATCCCTTCGAGACCGGAAGCGCCCGCCCGCTGGACTTCGGACACTGGGCGGGCCACCGGCTAGAGCTGATGTCCGACTTCGCGCTGGGCCACGGCCACGCCGTGGCCGTCGGCATCGCGCTGGACACAACCTACGCCATGCTTAAGCGCTACATCACGCCCGATGAACAAAGATCCGTCCTGAAGGGCCTGTCCGACTGCGGGCTGCCGGTATGGTCGCGCCTGCTCACGCGTCAAACCCCGGAAGGCGAACCGGAGATTCTCGCCGGCCTCGAGCAGTTCCGCGAGCACCTCGGCGGCAGGCTCTGCGTGACCCTGCCCCGCCCTCTCGGCAATAAACTTGAGGTGCATACCATGAGCCGGCCCCTGCTCAAAAAATCAATCGCCATCCTGACCCCTGTCTCCTGAACCCTACCCCCTATTCCGCATTTCAACCCGGTATTTCAGCAAACTGCTAAATCATGTCTATCACAGAAAGAAGTCTTCTCTGGTGGGGACGGTCAGACCCGGCATACTCCCGCAACGGCGTTTTGCGCGGACATCTTTCGTCCCTCGGCTGGAGCATCACTGATTTCAGCCCGGCCTTTTCCGGCCTGGCCGACATCGAGGCCGCCTTGCGGCGCGTGCGCAAACCGGATCTCGTGTGGGTGCCGTGCTTCCGGCAGCGCGACATGGCGGCCGCGCGGCGCTGGTGCGACCGCCTCGGCGTGCCGCTGGTTTTCGACCCGCTGATCAGCGCCTATGACAAGCAGGTGTGGGAACGCTTCAAGCTGAAGGCGGACTCGCCCGCGGCGCTCAAGCTGCTGTCGTGGGAGCGCGGAATTTTCGCCAAAGCCGACCTGGTGATCGCCGACACGCCCTGCCACGCCCGTTTCTTCGCGGAAACGCTGGGCATCACTCCCGAACGCGCGCGCGTCGTCTACGTCGGCGCGGACGAGGGGCTGTTCAAGCCCGCGGCGGCCCGCGAACCCCGCGCTCCTGCCGAAGTGCTCTTTTACGGCAGCTTCATCCCGCTGCACGGCGCGCAGACGATCATCGAAGCCGCCCGCGTCTATCAGGGTCCGCCGGTGCGCTGGCGCCTGCTCGGCGACGGTCCGGCGAAACTTGACTGCCAAAAAGCCGCCGAGGGGCTTGCCAATGTCGTCTTTGAGGCGCCCGTGCCCTACGCGGATCTGCCGGCACGCGTCCACCGCGCCGATATCCTGCTCGGCGTTTTCGGGACAACCATGAAGGCGGGACGCGTCATACCCAACAAGGTCTTCCAGTCCTTGGCGGCGGGTCGCCCGGTCGTCACCCGCGAGTCAGACGCTTACCCTTCCGAAGCAAAGCATTCTGACGCGCTGGCCTTCGTGCCGCCGGGCGACGCGCGCGCGCTGGCCGCGGCAGTCGCGG
>JAQWAM010000275.1 GCA_028707675.1 Kiritimatiellia bacterium
GTCACCCTGACGAACGACTTCTACGCCGGGGTGTTCCCGGTGACGCAGGGGCAGTGGTTCAACGTGATGGGCAGCGGGCGGACCGCTAACTTCACGGACGAGTCGAGCCGGGCGTTCCGGCCGATGGAGCGGGTGTCGTATTTCGACATCCGTGAGAACCAGAACAACACGGCGATCGACCCGAACTGGCCGCAGACCGACGCGGTCCACGCGGATTCCTTCATGGGCAAGCTGCGCACGAAAGCGGAGCTTTCAGGCCTCGACCTGCCGACCGAGGCGCAGTGGGAGTACGCCTGCCGGGCGGGGACCACGACGTATTACAACGACGGGAACGGTGACGCTAACGCGAGCGGTGATAACGCCAACACCAACGTTTGGCTGGACGCGCTGGGGCGCCACAAGTTCAACGGCGGCTATATCGACGGCGTGACCGCGCCTCCGACGGACTGCGGCCCGGCTAACGGCACGGCCATAGTCGGTTCCTACGCTCCCAACGCCTGGGGGCTCTACGACACGCACGGCAACGTGTGGGAGTGGTGCCTTGACTGGCACGCCTCTGCGTTGACCGGCGGCACTGACCCGAAGGGGGCGGATTCGGGTTCGTACTGCGTGAGACGGGGCGGCTGCTGGAGCGAAACCGCGCCGTACTGCCGTTCGGCGTATCGCAACTACTTCGTCCCGTCGAACCGGAGCAACGACATAGGCTTCCGCCTCGTTAGGACCTTGCCCTGATCCTGTCCCGCAGGGTGCACACTTTCCCCGGGAGGGGAAAAGACCGGGGCGCGGCGTCGTGCGGACAACGGCGGTAGCCGCCGCACGACGGGCCGCGAACCCGGTCTCGCGGGGGTCGCGCAGGGGGCGGCCAGCCCCCTGCGGGCGATGCGGCGGCAGGAATCTGTGGGACAGGCATTCCTGCCTGCGGTTCGCGTGACAGGCGGGGACGCCTGTCCCGCGCGCGGCGCGGAGGGCGGACAGTGTGGGACAGGCATTCCTGCCTGTCGTTCGCGTGACAGGCGGGGACGCCTGTCCTGCGTGCGGCGCGGCGGGCGGATGCTGTAGGACAGGCGGGGACGCCTGTCCTGCGCGCGCCGGCGGACGGGATTTTGGAGTGCGGTGACAAAAAGCCGCGCTTCGCGCGGGTGCGGCACCGCTTTTAGCTCGGCCCTGAAAGCGGCGTCGCGCGTCCCGCGCAGCGGCACGCTTGCCGCGCGCACTCCAGATCCGGAACGGCTGTTTTTCGCAGGGCATGGGAGGGGCAAGCGTCTGCTTGCCCGTGAACACGGTCGAGCGAATCGATGGAATCGAATCAATCGAATCGTTCGATTATCTCGATTCATTCGAAAACGAAAGGAAATAGACGATGACAAAGACAAACGTAGCAATGCTGTGGATGGCGCTGGCGCTGCTGGCGTCGGGAGCCGGGGCTGAGGCGACGGCGCTTTCAGGGGATGCCTCGCTGGACACGCGCAGCCTTTCGGCGGTAGCGTCGGTCGAGGATAGTTCGGCGGACACGCGCACGCACACGGTCGACTGGTCTGACGCTAGGAAGCTCAACACCAAGAAGATCATCGGGACGATGATCCTGGTGCGTTGAGCGGAAGCGGGCGGCGCGCGGGCGGATGCTGTAGGACAGGCATTCCTGCCTGTCGTTCGCGTGACAGGCGGGGACGCCTGCCGCGCTGACGGACTGCAAAAACCCCGGCAGTTCGAGCTTGGCGCAGACCTCTTGCGGTTTCAGGATTTTCAATGAACACCCTTTCCGTTCGGGCTTGCCCGGCTGCGGATGATATACTATGATTGCGTTGTTGCCATCGGGGTGCCGCCGCAGGGCGGCTGAGAGACAGACCCGTTGAACCTGATCCGGATTATGCCGGCGCGAGGGATTTGGGCTGGACCACTCTTAGGGCGGGCCGATGAACGGCGCCGCCTTTTTGTTTTTTTGGATGGCTGACTATAATGCGTGAGGCGGATTTTTTATGACCCAGTTAGAGGCGGCGAAACGAGGCGAGATCACCGGCGCGATGCGCCGGGTTGCGGAAGACGAGAATGTGACCCCTGAAAAAGTTTTGGAGGCGGTTGCGCGCGGGCATGCGGTGATACCGCTCAACCCGGCGCACGCCAACGCCCGACCTGCGGGCGTTGGCAGGCTTTTCAGCACCAAGGTCAACGCCAATCTGGGGCGTTCCACCACGCGCTCGGGAAAGGGCGACGAGCTGGACAAGCTGCAGGTGGCGCTGGCGGCGGGCGCGGATTTCGTGATGGATCTCAGCGTGGGGCCTGATCTGGCCTCGATCCGGCAGGGCATGCTGGACGCTTCGCCCGCGCCGTTGGGCACGGTGCCGGTTTACGAGACGGTCTCGCGGCTCGAGGACGACGTGCCGGTGATGGACCCGGACCTCCTGCTGCGGGTCATCGCAGAGCAGGCCGAGCAGGGGGTTGATTTCATGACGCTGCATGCGGGATTGTTGCGGCGGCATGTTGATCTCGCCATGGGGCGCGTCATGGGCATTGTCAGCCGCGGCGGTGCGATCATGGCGGAGTGGATGAGCCGTCACGATGCCGAGAACCCGCTCTACACGCGCTGGGACGAGGTCATGGAGATTCTGGCTAAGCATGACGTCACGGTGTCGCTGGGCGACGGTTTGCGTCCCGGGTGTCTGGCTGACGCGAGCGATGCCGCGCAGTTCGGGGAGCTGGACGTGCTGGGCGATCTGGTGCGGCGCTGCCGGGAGCGCGGTGTGCAGGTGATGGTCGAGGGGCCCGGCCATGTGCCGTTCAACCAGATACAGATGAACATGGAGCGTCAGCGGAGGGTGTGCGACGGCGCGCCGTTTTATGTGCTCGGTCCGGTGGTGACCGACATCGCGCCGGGTTACGACCACATCACATCCTGCGTCGGCGCGACGGCGGCCGCGGTTTACGGGGCTTCGCTGCTGTGCTACGTCACGCCTTCGGAGCATCTCGGCCTGCCGGACAGCGAGGATGTGCATCAGGGCATGATCGCGTACCGCATCGCGGCGCACGCGGGCGACGTGGCGCGCGGCCTGCCGGGGGCGCGCGACCGTGACGACGCCATGTCGCGGGCGCGCATGGCTTTCGACTGGGAGGCGCAGTTCAAGCTGGCGCTCGATCCCGAGCACGCGCGGGCGCGCTGGTTCAGGACCCGCGCGGCAGAAGGCGCGGCCACGGACGACCACTGCTCTATGTGCGGCAAGGAGTTTTGCGCGATGCGAACGTCCAAGCGCATACGCAGCGGGGGGAAGAGAGAGTGAAGAGTTGAGAGTGAAGAGTTGAGAGGGAAGAGATGAGAGTGTGTGAGTGCGGGGTTATTGCGGCCAGAATACTGGACGCAATGGCGAGTGTTAAAAGGATTAGGTGAGGAGGCGGCGATGATCAATTTGACGTTTTTCGGGGCGGCGCATACGACCACGGGTTCGATGCATCTGGTGGAGGCCAACGGCAAGCGGATACTTTTGGACTGCGGGCTTTTTCAGGGCAGCCGCAAAGAGTCCTTCGAGAAAAACCGCCGGCTGCCGATCGATCCCGCATCGCTGGACGCGGTGGCGCTCTCGCACGCGCACATCGACCACAGCGGGAACCTGCCGACGCTGGCGCGCAACGGGTTCAAGGGCAAGGTTTACTGCACCCCCGCGACCGGCGAGTTGTGCGACATACTGCTGCGCGACTCGGCTTTTCTGCAAATGCGCGATCTGGAGTATGTGAACAAGAAACGCGCCAAGCAGGGTAAGAATCTTTTCGAGCCGCTCTACGAGCAGCAGGATGTCGATTCGATACTGCGGCGTTTCCAGCCCGAGCCTTTGAAGCGCCGG
>JAQWAM010000276.1 GCA_028707675.1 Kiritimatiellia bacterium
CGAAACGAACATCGGCGCGCGACGGCTTCAGGCGGCCGATCACCGCGCGCGCGGTTCCGCCGGTGTCGAACACATCGTCGATCACCAGCACCCGCGATTCCGGCACTATCGAATCGAATATCTCGTCCGCGTTCTCGAAAACTATATCGCTGTCGCGCTGACGGATGCCGGTGTAGGATTGGCATTTGAGTACGCGGTGGCGCGGCCGCAGGCCGTGATAGAACAAGAACTCATGCACACTGACGCCGACCGGGGCCCCGCCTCGCCACAACGCGATCAGGTCATCGGGCAGCCAGCCGGAGTCAAGCACCATGCGGGCGAGACGGAAAGTGTCGCGCAGATAATCATTGGCGGAGATGTAGATTTTGTCCGGCATGGCGCGTCTCCTTTTCATCGCGACATTAAGCCGATATAAAAGGCGAGGATCGAGTGTCCCCAGAAGAGCCATATAGCGGCGGCGGCAGAAATGTACGGCCCGAAAGGTATGCGGCTCTGCATCTTGGCCTGGCCCAGCGCGATCATGGCCAGGCCGCAGACGCTGCCCAGCAGGGAAGACGCGAAAACAGTGAAAAGCACCGATTGCCAGCCGAGAAAAGCGCCGATAGCCCCCATCAGCTTGACGTCGCCGAAGCCCATGGCTTCTTTCTTGAATGTTTTGGTGCCGATCCAGGCCACGGCGTAAAGCAGGCCGAACCCGACTGCGAGTCCAAGGCACGAGCTGAGCAGACCCTGCCACCACGTCTCGCGTCCGTGCATTACAGGCACAAGGGCGCTTAGCGCGGGGCCGGCCGCCATGCCGCCGATGGTCACCGAGTCCGGAATTATGAAGTGCTCAAAATCGACGAAAGTTCCCAGAACCAGTCCGGCCAGAAACAGCCAATATACAGGAATAATAAGAGGATGGGGGATCGGCAGCATGCGCATGGCGGCTGGCGCGGCCCATTTCATGAACACAGCCAGGAACAGCATGGCGGTCAGCATCTCGACCAGCGTGTAGCGGAAAGAGATCGTTTCGCGGCACGCGGCGCAACGGCCCCTGAGAGCCAGCCAGCTAAAGACCGGGATGTTCAGATACCAAGGGATCAGCGTCCCGCATTTAGGGCAGTGCGAGCGCGGGGTCACGACCGACTCGTCACGCGGTATGCGGTAGATGCAGACATTCAGGAAACTGCCCGCGCAAGCGCCGAAAAAAGTCGCGAACAAGGCAAAAAGCAACATGTAAAAACGTGTTTCCTGTTCGTTCATAATTTACCTTTTAACTTGGATATTTTGTCACATTTCGCGCATCCGAGACGTCCGCCCGTACTTTGTTCGGCTCGCGGGGACGCTCGCCCTCCAGTGGATACGAGCCGACACCTCGTGCTGGAGGGCGAGTGTCCTCACGAGCTGCGGACGCCTCGGGGAGGCGTCCTTACCAATAGCTTGAAAGTTCCAGTTATCCTATCGTTTGGTGTTTGTGAGACTTTATTCATTTTGTAGAGATTCGATGAAAGCGTCCGCCTGGTTGACGGCCGCTTCGATGTCGCGGACGAGCGTGTCCACATTGGCCTGGACGCTGACCAGCTCGTCGCCGAGTCCGGCGATGGCTTTGGCGTTCAGATTGTGCTTCATGAACAGAACCTGGTCGCGCAGGGGCACGAGCGCCGGCTCCAGTTTCGATTCGGCTTTTTTCATGGCGCCGATCAGCCCTTCGTATTTGCCCTTTGTGGTATCGTATTTCCGCTGGCTCGACTGGCGCAGGGAGTCGCTGGAGTATTGCTTGAGTTCCGAACGCCATTCGATGAACAGCGCCTCCGAGACATCCTCGACGGAACGGATGCGGTCGCGCACGTCATCGGCCTTCGCCTCGCTCTTCTGCAGTGTGGCGCTGAGTTTTTTGTATTCCGCCTCCAAATCCCCGCCCTTGAAATTCACCACGCTCTTGAATTGCTCCATCGCCGTGAGAAACTGTGCCTTGGCTTCGTTTTGCGTGTCCCGCGCCGCCTGAACCCGATCCACCATGATATCCCGTTTATGCACCCCCAGCTTTTCCATGGTGCCGTAATAGATTGTGCCGCAACCGCAAAAGCCGAGCAGCAGGGCGGAAAAAATGATTGTGACTGGTTTCATGCTCGTGTCCTTAAAAATGCCATTAGTGCGCCGGTGTTTTCCTTTGTGTGATATTCAAGATTCACATAAGCGGCTTGCTCAATCAAGCACTATTTGACGTGCCTCGCAGGAGCCGCGTTGCGAACTATTGAAATCACGGTCCCGATTAGCGGGCGCATCCCCGTTCCACTGACTTGGAGTCAGGCCGATTAGCCAGCATTATTTTAAAAATTTGCGGTTTGATGTAAAAATCCGTAAGCTTTCTGCCCATAGTACATAGAGAAGAGCTTCGATATGGGGCAGAAACGCGCAAATGTTTCAGTTGAAGACACGCCGGTCACACGCTGCCTGCTGGCGGCGCAGGCCGAACTTTACTCTTTCATATACATGATGACAGGTAACCGTCACGCAACTGAAGACATACTTCAGGACACCAACGTCATAATTTTGCGGCACGCCGCAGAGTACGACAGGGAGCGGGATTTCATGCCTTGGGCCAAGGCGTTCGCTTATAACCGTGTCAGGACTTTCATCAAGAAAGAAATGCGCTGCCCGCTGATTTTCAACGAGGATCTGATGGATGCCTTGGCCGAGGCGACGATGGCGGATGCGTCCGCCGAGCTTCGCGGGGACGTGTTCGTATTTTTGGACGAGTGTCTGGAGAAGCTGGCACCCGCCCAGAAGGATCTGGTCAAGGCGCGGTATTACCGGATGGAGAGCGTTAAGGCGCTGGCTAGAAGGCTGCGGCGCACGGAAATCGCAGTGCATGTGCAGGTTCACAGGATACGGCGGCTGCTGGGGCGTTGCATTCAGGGAAAAATGAACGCTTCGGGAACGGGGGTGAGGGGCGACAGGCGGCAGGCGACGGGCGGGTCGCCGCCGTCCGGAAACCGGCCGGGCCGGTCGAGGTCCTTTACCACTGGGGCTCGTGCAACCTCGAGGTGCCGGAGAGCCTGCCGGGCACCATGCGCATGACCAACGGGCGGATCAAGGCGCGCCTGGCGCCCGGCGTCGAGCTGATCCTGTTCGGGCCGTTCGAGATGGAGATCGTCGGCCCGAAGGAGGCAAAACTGCTCTCCGGCCGGCTGGTGGCCGACATCCCCGCCAAGGACGGCGGCTTCACGCTGCGCACGCCCAATTTTGAGATGTGGGATAACGGTGCGCTCTTCTGCGTGACGGTCACGGACGAGGGCTCGGACATCTTCGTCTTCGCGGGCGAGGCGCAGGTGGTGGAGGCCTGCGGCGAGCCCGTGGACATCTGCCGGGCGGGCGAGGGCGCGCGGGCGCGGCGCGACGGCAGCGGCGCGGTCAAGGTCGAGGCCGAGGTCTGGCCGTACGCCGCCGGGATGCTGGCGAAGGTTGAAAAGGCGGGCGCCGCCGAAGACCCCGAGTACGCGCTCTATACGGCCTCGCGCGTCTCCCACGAGTGGGCCGCGCGCCGCATGCCCAAGGTCGTGGTGCCGCCCAAGCCCGTGCCGGGCCTGCGCGCCAGTCGCCAGTCGGCAGTGGCAGTCGGCAGTGGCAGTCGGCAGTGGCAGTCGGCAGCGGCAGTCGCCAGTCGGCAGTCTGGGTCCGGAGTCCTGAGTCCTGAGTCCCCGGCAATCGCCAGTCGCCAATCGCCAGTCACCGGTAAGGGCGCGGACTCGCGCCCGTATGACAATCTCACAGGCGGCGGGGTGGCCCCCGCCGCGATCAAGGGCGAAAGGTCTTTCGCCTCAACCACAGCGGCGCTTGCGACGCG
>JAQWAM010000277.1 GCA_028707675.1 Kiritimatiellia bacterium
GAAAACGGCAACACTATATCATATTCGCCAGAGACAAGGGCTGACCCCGTGCTGACGTCGACCACTGGATAAGGAGACGCCTGCGGGCGTATGTCTGGACACAGTGGAAACTGCCGAGGACGCGCGTCAGCAACCTCGTGGAGCGTGGCGTCGCCCGAAGATGGGCGGTGGCGGTCGGCAACACCCGAAAGGGCGCGTGGCGGCTCAGCAAGAACGGCACGGTATGCGCGGCGCTGCCTGACGACTGGTTCACCCGCTCGGCGGGAGTCATCCCGCTGGTCTCATTCTGTCTATAGCGGCTGAACCGCTAACTACGCGATCCGTACGGTTAGTGGTGTGGGAGGGGCGCCCCGCAAGGGGCGTCCCTATCCCGATCGCTATGCATTTCTACCAGCATTCAGGTTTGTTGAGGGCTTCTACACATGAAGATTTGCCCTTGATAGGTTCAATCTTATCGCCCTCTCCAGTAATCCGGTCGTCTGTGCAGGTGCATCGTTGCCTGAATGATGATCTCGCCGGCATCAACTCGATACAGAAGGGCATAGGGGAAACGGCGGACAAGACGTCGCCGTATGTCGGTTTTGAGTGCCGGCCATCGTTCCGGGTTCTCTCGAATGTCTCGAATGGCCGAATCGACTTCGTAGAGAAAGTCGCAGCCAAGACCTGTCGCCTGAAGTTCTTAGTACTTAGCTGCGTCCAGCAGTTCCAGTTCAGCAGGTCGCAGAAAGTGAACTGGCTTCATATGATTGCAGCCCTAGTATCACACAGTACCGCTTTTGCTGATCGCGAAGACATTTGTCCTTTCTTGTACTCCCGGTAACGTCGATCAGCTTCATTCAGCCACAGTTGCTCGTTTTGATCATCACTAATCTCGTCAAGACTTGCGATCAGGCGCTCGGCAAGCGTGGCTCGCTCGGCAGGAAGCAACTTCATCGCCTCAGCTTCGCACTCCATCATCAGTGGTGACATTGGCATATCTCCTTTTATGTGAATAGGCTATGAAAAATCGGGGGCAGAACGTCAGCGGTGAGGCGGCGGTATCCCGTCGCCTCCACCACGTTGTTCGGCGGGTTGTCCGTTGATCCAGATTTCGGACTCGGCAAGATCGATGTCGTCGTTCCATACGACGCCGTAGCCGTGGGAATCGGCATGAGCGCATCGAAAGACGGCCTCGTCTTGTAAAGCGCGAAAAACGTCTCGCTGGAGAAGGGGACCACAGTCGTACACCTTCCTGACCCCGTTTTCAAATGTTACAAGCAGCGTCTTGCCGCATTGCGGCGTGACGTTCTGGATTCTCGGGTACTTGGTGGCTGTTGTCATGGTTCATTCCAATCCGGGGAGTGCCTTGTAGTCTTGCGTCTCCCACATACTCTGGAGTTCGTTCTTGTACTTCTCTGCCCAATCACGAACAAGGCGCTGTGCCCTCGGCGGGAGGTCACCCTCAATCATCTCGATGCTCGTCACTTCAAACACGCCGTTGAACTCACCATAGATGGCGTGGAAATGGGGTACTCCATGCTCGCGAAAATACATCTTGATCAGTATCCCGTAAAATCGTGCTATGACTGGCATACCGGGTCTCCTTTCAAGATGTAGTATGCCATTTACTTGTGGTTTTGTCACCCGCCGAACGTCAGCGGTGAGGCGGCGGCGGAACGCCGGTAGCCACCAGCGGTTGGTTGGAGCACAGCCTTTTGCCATATCCTCCGGCTCTGTGATCTCTTGATCTTCACGTCTAAACCTTTGGGACACGATCTCTATTCCGAAGGCGCAACGATGCGATAGAAACCTTGTGTAGGCGGCGGGTTGGAATCTAAGAAAGATCGGGTGTTGTTGTTGCTCGAAACGGCTGACCAGTCGCCTGAAGTCAGCGAATTTCTACGTTCCACGATGACCGGTGTCTGCGCGGTGCCTGTCCAGCCCAAAGAGACAGTTCCGTTCGACAGCCCGTACGTCGTGATGGCTGGGTTTGGAACCGGAGCGGGTGTAATTGAAAAAGCAGTCCACGTGACTTCGGTTGCGACGGAAGTGAAGTTCTTATTGATCGAAAGCGAGAAATAATCCAGAGCGTTGGTGCCATAGGTTCCAGACCATAACGGTGTGGGGTTATCATTCAGATATGTCGCAATCGATGTTCCATCTCTTACAATTCGCATTTTACCGGATGTCGCAGAAGTATACGTATGGTTCACTTCACTCTGCGGGGGGTCACGCCAAACATGGAAATCATCCGGATCCTTAACGATAACGATGAGCGTGTAACCAAGTGGGTTATTGGGTTCAGGAAACCTTATTTAGAACTGAATCTGATGCAGTGCTCCGGCCGTGAACGCGGCGTTGGTGAAGGCAACTGCGGCATCGAAATCCGTCAGGCCTCCCGGGAAGCTGCCCAGATTCAACAAGAGACGACCAGACTGATACCCCGAGCCACCCGATCCTCCCGCAACCTTCAAGCCTGTTTCGGTCGTGGTATGGGTGAACAGGAAATTGCCGTAAATATCTGGTATCCAGAAATAGGGGTCTAAGCCCCTCTTGAAGTCATACGTCCATGGTGCCGCTTCCGCGAAACCCACAAATGCCAGGATCGCTAAAATTATATAACAGCGAGCCGCAGCTCGCGTCCTGATTTTTGACTTCTCTTGACCTTTTTGTTTACTGTGCGTTCTCATTCTATTCTCCGTGGCATGCTGTTCTAAAGATGAGCATGAGGGACAAAATGGACCGCGCCCGCGCGGTTCATTTTGTACCCTCGATGCTCTGGTTCGCAGATCCCATCGCTGCGATCGCCGAAAGCAACTCGGGGGGATCGAATGCCGTGACTGAGGACTTCTCGAAATCCGTCAGGTTGCGTGTCGCAATGGCATCCGCTGCTACCAGACGAGCCGATTGCTCAATAACGGCGTCCTCGAAATCAGAGATGTCACTGCGCAGGGCTTGTTCAAGCACGGGACGGTTCACGGTGGCAATCTCAAACAGGTCAAGTAGTCGTTGGAGCGCTGCGCGCGCTTCCTTCGGCGGAAGGGCCTGACCGAGCAGGTAGTCGACGGTTGTCACCGTTGTCGCACAGAGGAATCCCTCGATACTGGATTCCTCGATGAGCGCGAAAACCTGGGTTGCCGCTTCCGCGAAGGGCCGTCGATCAAGAAGGACGTCGAGGACAACATTGGTGTCGACCAGGACCCTCACGAGTACTTCTCCCGGAGGTGTCTCTTGTAGTCCGTTTCAGATACCCGGTGGCCCTTCATAATGCCCAGAAGCGAGTCCGTCACAGGGGGGAGATCGCGTCCCCGCTTGCTCGCGCCCAAGGACGCCACGAACTCGCCAAACATCTGCGATACCGACTTGCCACGCTGTGCGGCTTGCGTCTTCGCCTGCTCCACGAGCACATCATCCATTCGGAGTGTCAACTTCGTATTCATGACGTATACTCTCGCACAAGTTGTACGTCTCGTCAATCACCTTACTGCGAACGAATAGCGTTTTATCCCTTGTGCGTCTAGTGTAAGACTGTTGCGAGGCGGAAACAAGCGCAAAATTAGCCGCATAAGGGATAAAATGTGTTGAACGGAGCCGCGGCGGTCGTATGGCGGCTATGGGGTTTGAATGCCCCGTGCGTCTTGTTTTCGTCCGGCCGGCTGGCGGCGACCGTCAGGCGCGGGTGCTGACACGCGCGGAAGACCGGGCCTGGAGTTCCCGGACTGGGCGCGGCGCGGCGTCGGCAAGGCGGTTTTCTCTCGCGCGGGCACGGCTCCGCGCGCGCGGCCTGAACGGGCGCTTGGATGAGGCGCAAGGCGTATGTCG
>JAQWAM010000278.1 GCA_028707675.1 Kiritimatiellia bacterium
GAGTCAACAGGGAAGAGTGAAGAGTCAACAGGGAAGAGTGAAGAGTCAACAGGGAAGAGTGAAGAGTCGGGGAGCTGGAGGCTGTACTCGGGAGGCGCGGGGGCTCCGGCGGGGGCGTTGGTCTTGGAGCCGCCGCGGATGCAGAGCGCGGCGGCGAAGAGCAGGACGAACGCCTTTTCGGCGGGGAGCAGGGAGAGGAAACGGCAGGCGGTCTCCCGGATGAATCCGCCGCGGGTCTCGTGTGCGCGGGCGATGAGCCAGAGCGCCGAGGCGGCGGCGAGGAACGTGAACAGGAAGCGTGTCATGGCGTTACAGCGCCCCAATTTCAGAACCACGGATTGACACGGATAAACACGGATTCTTGTTTTTTATGTCAGAAGTTGAAAGCATGGCTGCTCATGGCTTGAACGTTCTTATCATTTGACGCAACTGGCACGATCCTGTTTAGTGACCGCCTCAAGAAGGCGGACGCGGGATTATTTGCATGGGTCACCTGATCTAGGATGAGCGCCCCATCATTGCAGGAGCGATTGAACAAATAACTGCGCCCCTAGGCTAACTTACTTTGCCAACGGCTCAGTTAATTTGTTCATTGACCACCCTATCATTGCTCGGCGGCAAGTTGCGCCTTGATCCAGCAGAAAATGGTATTCCCCATCTGGCGGTAACCTTCAGGCGCCGGATGGACACCGTTATTCAGGCGGCGGCCCTCCTCCTTTGTTTCAGAATTCCACTGGACCTGGCTCGATGAATAGTTGCGCAGGCAGTCGAGGTTGACGTTGGCAGGGATGAGAAAGATATTGTCCTGCTCGCGCTTGCCGTACTTTTCCATCGTACGCTCGACCACCCGCTGCTGGTTCCGTTTGTATTGCCAACGGGTCTGTCCGCACTTATAGCTGGCGCCGAACCCGTCTTGTGTTCCCGAGGGAGGCACAAGCAGCAAGATCCCGATCTTCGTGTCATTACGGGACTGATGAACCATATCAACCAACATGTCGTAATATTTGAACATGGTGTCGATACTGGCTTCAATGGTCTCGTCGCTGGCCCCGAAGTTGTCATTGCACCCAAGTAGGAAGGTGACGAAGTCGGGCGCCTTGCCCCCGTTGAACTCCCGACAATAACGGGCAAAATCCAGCTTGGGTTTTCCCGGACTATCCGCGTACAGAAACGGGCTGCCGCTTGAATTCCACGTTTTCCAGTCCACCATCCCGCTCTGTCTTTCCCCCTCCTTATAAAACGTGGCGAAACGATGCGCTGTCCATCCCCCATACCCTTCAATGCGGACATTCGGGTTTCTCTCGCCGGGGACATGGCCGACCAGGGTGATCTGGGGGTTGCCTTCAGCCTTGCACAACTCCAGCAGGCGCGCGGGATACACGGCGGCATGCGTCAGGCTGTCGCCGACCGTCAAAACGCTGATTTGCTGACCCGCCCCGGCCTTTTTCGGAGCGACCTGCAGGACAGACTCCGCGCGGGCAATGATCGCATTCGTTTCGTCCCGCACTTCGATAACGAACGGGAATTGCCCCACGTCCCCCTCCGCCGGGACAAACGTCCATCGTTCAACCTGATGCCTGCCCTTTTCGCATTTCACGTCGAACACGTAATTCAAGGGATTGGCCGCGAGGCAGATGTTGTCGAAATACACATTCATCTCGATGCCGGGAACGGCGTAGATGCGCGGCGGCAGCCTGAGGCGGATGGCGCCCGGAAACCGCGCGGGCATCCGCGCGACCGTTCGTGCGGGCGCCGCGGTCTGCGCAAACAAGATTGCGCACGAGAAGACGGCAAAGACGATAGCACAGACGCGGCGGATGGTTTTAATCGTGAATACTGTTTTTTGTTTCATATGACACGTTGGGTTTGTAATAAGACATAGGACATTTTTCATAATTTATCCTGACGCGCATGCGATACCTTGCGAAGTTTTTTCCCGATCGCCCCATTCCCCGAGCAATGATATGAGACTAACCTATAACTTGGCCATTTTGTCACACTAAAGCCGTGCTGAAAAGGTAGGGCGGTTTCCCGAAACCGCCGCGGACGCCTCGGGGATGCGTCCCTACCTCAAACACCCACACACTCACACACCGAAGTTACCCTCTCATTTTCGCCCGGAGCCCTGGGCGGCCGGCTAGCCTCCGTCAACATTGGGTCTCACTTACCTTACCGTGTTCGTAAGGTACCAAACACGGTGTGGCCATGCAATCCGGATTGTTTTATGCCTAATTACGCCCGGCGAATCCTACGACCCGGCGACTCCACCTTCGTAAAAAAGCCGTCGCCGTGCGCCTGGTGTGAGCCCCGATCAATCTTGCCCATACCGCAAAAGATCTTCCGCCGTGATTTCTGCCGAAGGCACTAAAATATAATGTTTCTGGTCAACAATACTAACCGACTCATCCACCCATACCAGCTCAAAGATCGCTATACGGTTGTTGCTTAACGCATGTACAGATACAGGACGGCATATAAGGTTTGGGAATCGCTCTGCGCAAAAAGCAATATCTTGCTCCGTCTGCACAACCCCGTGCCGGTCACGACCGACTTTAGCCTGCACAGGCACAATAAACTGGCTGCCGCGACGATTTATGCCAACATAAAGCTAATCAATCTCGATCTGTCCGACACCTTTGACATTGGATCTGTAATGTTTCAGAAAGATTTTTCAATGAGTGCGGCATAACGGTTTTCTGTTTTAGCCATAAACAACATCCTCCCTCTTTTTGCGGGTACGTTGCGCGATCACGGATGCCGGAACACTAAAATGCTCGGCCGCTTGACGCATATTCATGGCCAGCAAGGCTTGATCCCCAAGCGATATGGCTATATCCGGAAGTGTAGGTGTTAGCCCAAGTGCTCTAATTATTTCCGAGGCCATGGCCCGCCCAAGCAAAGGCGGAACACTGTTGCCTATCTGGCGGAATCCATGCCATTTCGTGACGTGGAAACGGAACCAGTCTGGATAGGAATGAAGTCTCGCGGCCTCGCGCACGGTAATCACACGCGGACAGGAGGGGTGTATCGGGCGCGGCGAGGTGAATGCGCCTCTGCGCTATCGGTCCCCGCTCTAAGCGTGTTACACAGCCCATTGTAAGACAGCTTGTGAAACCTGCTGACCGGCTCTGTTGTTCCCGGGGTTGCCTCGATAAACCGCCTTATTGATTCATCCGTATGCGTGGTACGCAGACTGCATGTCAAAAGGTTGCTGTCAAAACGACGCGGATAGCTGAAATCATTAGGATCGGTCTTTAACCCCCGCAGCCTCCTGGCAGAACCTGACTTTGTTTTCCAAACCGCGGCGACATTATCACAAAACCTTAACTCCGCAAAAAGATAAGCATCCGGCAAATCGCCCGCCGTCTGCGCCTGCGTGGCCGCGGTCAGGATCGCATGAACCCAAAAATCGCCGATGCACCCCTTTTGCCCTTTTTCAAATTAAAGCGCTTTGCGGTTTTTCGGTCCATCTGTTATGCTGACAGCGTTAACGGTCAAGCATCGGCATCCCATAGGGGCGCCGTAAAAGAGGATTTGTCCGTGTGTATCAGTGGTTCATGTCTATTTAAGGAACAACTTGATTCTGAGGTTTGCCATGATGGATTTCGAGAAGTTGGGTTCGTTTTATTTGGGAAGTGTCTGCGACGCCGCCACGGCCAAAGCGGGCGATGAGCTGCTGTTGTACGACTCCAAGGACCTGACCACGCACGCGGTGGCGGTCGGCATGACCGGCAGCGGCAAGACCGGCTTGGCAATGGCTGTGCTGGAAGAGGCCGCGATCGACGGGATACCTTCG
>JAQWAM010000279.1 GCA_028707675.1 Kiritimatiellia bacterium
GCATAATTTCCTTATCATCCACCACCGCCTTTCATTAATAAAATCCCTTCCGGAACTGCTCAGGATTGATAATCGGGCAAGTCTTGAAACCGCGGACAGCGAGCAGGCCGACGTCACCGGTCACCAAATAATCCGCGCATCCCTGAGCGGCAAGGGCCAGAAACATGTCGTCGGCCGGATCACGGCATGCCGGCAGTGCAGCTAAACCTTGCACGGCCACCGTTTCCGCATAGGGCAGGAAAGCGGATAAAACGGCGGTTTGTTCGTCAGTCGTTAGTTTGAATTTCGGGTACTTCAGAACCCGGATCAGCTCGCATGCGGTGGCATTAGAAACGAGAGGCGTGATGCGCCCGAACTGCCAGAGAGGGATCAGCCAGCACACCCTGCCGGATTTGAACAAAAGGGCGGAGAGAACAACATTCGTGTCGAGAACAACCCGGGACGCATTCATTTCTGCTTGCGTGACCATGCCACTGCCTTCCCGATATCCGCTTCGGATATGCCTAGCTGCTCCATTTTTTCACGCACGGCGCTTAATGGTTGAAGATTGACAGGCTCCAAGATGATGCGGCCATATTCAGCCTCGACGGAAAAATACCGAACTTCCGGAAACTGCGCCACAATGTTTTTCGGCAGAGTCAATTGATTTTTGCTAGTGAGTTTGGCAAGCATAAGAATTCCTTTTGTCCTTACATTCTTACAAAAGGATGCGTGCGCAGTCAAGGAGCATGATTCGCTACACCAACCGATGGCAGAACCCGTACCGCGAACGTGACGCAAAGCGCGGAAAGCTGGATCGCCTACCGTCGCGATCAGACCTGCCAGCGCGCGTAGGCGCCGGACGGCACCGGCAACACGTCCGCTGCGCCGGTCAGCATCATCTCGCCCGACTCCACCCGACCGCCCAACCCTTCCGTCGCCTGCCCCAAAACATTTTGCATCACCACCGGCGTGTAGCCGGGCGTGTGCGCGCTGAGCAGTATGAAAAGCGGTTCTTTACTCAACAGGCGGCGGCAGAGAGCCAGCGTCTCAGGCAGATCCCGCTCGATCTTGTACATCTCGTTGTTCTGACCGCGCCCGAAGGTCGGCGGGTCGAGAATCACCGCGTCGTACACACGCCCGCGCCGCACCTCGCGGTGCAGGAACTTGTGCGCGTCGTCCGAAATCCAGCGGATCGGATGGTCAGACAATCCGTTTAGAGCCGCGTTCTCGCGCGCCCACTGCACCATGCCTTTGGAGGCGTCCAGATGACAAACCTCGGCCCCCCCGAGCGCCGCCGCCAAAGTCGAGCCGCCGGAGTATGCGAACAAGTTCAGCACGCTTACCTTGTCGCGTCCTCCCGCCAGTGCCGAACGAAAGCGCCCGCGTATCCACCGCCACTGCTCCCGCTGCTCCGGAAAAATGCCGAGATGCCCGAAATCCGTTCCCGAAAGCTTGAAGCGCATCTGTGCGGCGGTTATCTCCCACGCGCCAGGCAACGCGCCGCGGTTATGCCAACGGTTGCCGTCGGACCTGTCGAACGTCGCGTGCGCCTCCTGCCATACGGCGTCAGGCAGAGCCTGAGCCCAAACCGCCTGCGAACAGGGCCGCGACAGCACGTGGCTCCCGAAACGCTCGAGTTTCCGCCCGCCCCCGCTGTCCAGCAGTTCATAATCATCCGGCACTTTCATCCTCTTCCCCTTGGCTATAACTTGGCCGTTTTGTCACACTAAAGGTAGGGCGGTTTCCCCGAAACCGCCGCGGACGCCTCGGGGATGCGTCCCTACCTCACACACCCACACACTCACACACCGAAGTTACCCTCCGTTTATTCCAGACCAGCCGCTCGGCCGTCGAACCAGTTCATTTGGGCCACAAAAGCAACAGCGCCATGGCCGCGAAGAAAGCGCCCAGCAGTATTTTGACAACCACCAGATTCTTCCGGCTCCATTGGATCAGCGACTTTAGCTCCATCCCGCGATGGAAGCAGACAAACACCACGGCCAGCGGGAAGATGAACAGGAGGTTGTAGATGATCAACAACATCCATATACATAAATCTGCGCAATTCCGCTTCAGCATGTACATCAGCACCGGCACATAGCTTTGCCCGGTGCAGACGCTTTCCAACACAGTCACGCCCGCGCCCTTCACAAGCCCCCCCAGCACCGGTCCGCCCCATCCGAGACGGCTGTTCATGAACCGGTTTATGCGGGCTTTGGTCTTTTTGGGTATCTGCAGAGTCACATCGTCCGGACGCTGCGACCGGCGGAACCGGAAGGCGTCCCGGAACGATAGCGCGGCCAGCGGGATCATGCAAAGGCCCAAAACCACCTCTACGATCTTCTTTGTGAGAGCGAAATTCGGCGCCCGCCGGAAAGCGTAAAGAAACCCCAACCCAAGCCCTGTGTACACTAAAAACGAGGCCGAGATGAAAGACACCCCCACCAGCATGCGCGTCCGGCGGGAAGCTTTAGTCACCACCAGCAAACTCATGAAGAAGATCAGCGTGGAAATCGCGCAGGGGTTGAACCCGTCCAGCAGTCCGCCTGCGGCTACCACCGAGAAAGTCAGTGTGCTAGCCCGTTTCCGCACCGCTTCAGCGGCTTCAGCGTTCCCTTGCGCCAGCGGAACCTCAGCCGGAATATTCTCATTATCGTTCTGACTGCGCCGCAGCAGCGCCGCCGAAACTTGGTCCAGCAGTCCTGTCGCCGCCGCCGCGTATCCGGAAAGGAACACGGCTTGATCCACCACCAGCGACACGCTGCCGTTGTCGGTGTTGCCGCATTTGTCCTGATAAGCGACCAGAAGCGGGATAGTCTCCGCCACTGTCAGGTCATGCCGGAAAATCTCGCACGAATCGGCAAACCGCGCCGCGAGCTGCGGAAGAACATCTTTCTTGACCCGCTCGCACTCGGCACACCCCGGCGAGTAGAAGAAATCGATTCGAACCCTGTTCTCTGCGCCTTGTTCGGCGCAAACCGAGAACGCCGCCAAAACCATAAAAACGATTAGTCTCATTTTGCTTATGAACATGGATGAATATTAGCTTAGCCTTGCGGCAGGCTCAATCTCATTTTCAGACATCAACCGCAAGACAGCGCCGAAATCCGCTGGCAAAGGCGCTTCGAACACCATCTCATTGCCGCTCAGAGGATGCTTGAACGCCAGCCGCGCCGCGTGCAACATCTGCCTTTGCGGCACCGCAGGCAAGCGTTTGTCGGCGGACAATGACCCGTACAGACCGTCACCCGCTATCGGACAGCCCAGCGAGCGCATGTGTACGCGTATCTGATGCGTGCGGCCGGTCTCGATGCGGCAGCGCACCAATGACAGCCCGCCCAGAACACGTTCCACCGCGTAATGCGTGACTGCCTGCTTGCCATTCCTCCGCACGACCGCCATCTTCTTGCGGTTTTGCGGATGCCTGCCGATCAGCGATCTGACGGTCCCCGACCTCTCGGGCGGCGCGCCGTGGACCAAAGCCAGATACTCCTTGACGATTCCGCCGCTCTGGAACAACCCCACCAGCCCCGCCATGGCGGCGTCATTCTTGGCCACAACCAAAATTCCGGAGGTGTCTTTGTCCAGACGGTGAACAATGCCCGGGCGCTCAACGCCCCCCACCCCGCCCAGATCGCGGCAGTGCCAGAGCAGGGCGTTCACCAAAGTTCCTGCAGCGTGTCCCGGCGCGGGATGCACCACCAGCCCCGGCGGCTTGTCCAGCACCAGCAGATCGCCGTCTTCGTAAACTATGCTCAGCGGGATCTCCTCCGGCGCCGGCACGGCAGGTTCCGGCGGCGGGACGACCACATCA
>JAQWAM010000280.1 GCA_028707675.1 Kiritimatiellia bacterium
ACCCGTATGAAGGCGCAGACCACTTTGGCCGCTTTTCGCACGGAGAATGGCGCAGTCACCCTGCCATTCGACGCCAATACTCTCGGAGATATTCTCCTCGAGTCTATGTCTCGCCAGGCGAGCGACGGGAAAAGTGAATCCATTGCGATACTGTGTCGTTCCAACCGGGAATGCAGGAAGGTCCATGAACAGCTTTCTGCCCTACCTCACATTCACGACGAGTGGCTAGAGATTCTTGGGGCGGAGGACTTTGCCCTGTATCAACTTCGTCCGACAGGCGCAATGCTCGACATGTGTACTCGCCGCGACCAATGGGAGTTTGTCGAGCCCTACACATGGGACAGCCTACTTGCTGAATACCAGGCGCTCGGACATGCGGACATGGCCAAGGGTATTGAAGACTTAAGGGACATGTACCAGCTAATGCGACTTGAGCGTGGTCGCCCGCGAATGCGAGACGTTGTTGATTTTGTTCAAGAGATGCGGGCGTCGGACATCGAACGCCTCAAGACGCGCACTGGGATAAGTGCGAGGGATCACCGAATAACGATCTCAACGGTGCATAAAGTAAAGGGGTTGGAGTATGACACCGTCGTGGTGTTGCCGTCATCGGAGAGGTTCCCGCTGAATGACAGCAACGGAGGAGAGGTGTCAGTGGCGGATGCCGCCGAGGAGGCGCGTCTCTGCTATGTCGCGATGACGCGTGCCCGCAATCGCCTTTATGTGGGTTGGCCGCAGGGAGGACGTGAGCGTCATTGGTGGGCCCGTCGGTCATTTCAAGGTAATAGCCAGAACGGCGCTTATACTTTGCAAGGGTTATTTAGGGAGAATTATGTCTCCTGGGCAGGGCAAACAGCCCAAGTAGAGGATGGTCTTCAGGACTATATCGAGAAACATGTCAATGCAGGCGATACTGCTGATTTACTTTTTGGAAAAGCCATTTATCATCAGGGCCGGAAAATTGGCAGCCTAAAAAACGAAACTGCTGACAAACTTAATAAGCATGCTGACCATTTGTCTCTTCGGATTACGAACGTTATTCGCTACACCGCTGGCGAATACATGAGGTTACACAACCCACGTTTCTATGAGCACCTTCATCCCTTGATAAAGGAACGCCGATGGTTCTACATGGTGTTGCCGGAGGAAGGATGACAGATACACAGCTTTTACAAAGCCATTTTTCGATTAACATGTGATTTCTCTATATTTGAACCAGCCTCAACTACCGCATCGTAAACAAATATCAGCGGGCACTCAAAACCAGCCAGCGTAATACAGCCCTGCCCCCGCTGCGGCGAGCCTGTCGAAGCCGCCCTCAAACCTGCTAACACGGTCAATTCCTATTGCCATCCTCCCCGTCTTGTGCCATCCTTTCAATATTATACATCTTGAAAAGTATAACCCTCACCCGGAGCCCCGAATGAAACACCTCGCGATCATAGCCATCTGCGCCGTTACCGCCGCCCGCCTTTTTGCCGACACCCTGCCCCCGGCCACCGGAACCTACGGCGCAAAACTCGAAAAGGCAAGGAAAGTTATAGCGGCTGTGCAGCCTGAAGTCATAAAAACGATTTCTTACACCCGTGAGGAATTGGATAAATTAAATCCCGATTTCCAAGACGAGTACTGCATGGTCATCGCGCCGAGAATCGCCCGTCTCAGCGAATACATCGACCCTCGCGCTATCCATTGGTTTTATGCGGACTGGGACGAAACAGAAGAGTTGGTTTTCTGGACAGCCGGCATTGTCCCGACCTACTGGGGGCCTAAACACCATATTTTCGTCATCAACACCAGTGATCCCGACCACCCGAAAATCGTGGCTTCGCAAGAACTGGAATCCCCCGCAGTCAGAGACAGCTTCTTCGGTCGTATTTGGATCAGGGAATATCCAACGGATAACAATAATTATCTCCGGGCCGTCTTTTCATGTTTTTATGTCGGCGGCAGCGGAAGCCACTACAAAAATTGGGAAATATGTTACAGCAAATTCAGCAGTAAAGTGAAGTTTTACGAGTTCTGTACGGGTTTCCCGATTGCCTTTTCCGCCGACTTTTTCTACTGATCATACCCCTGCCACAGGAGACGAGCGACGTCGGAATGAAAGGCCAGGAGAAACCTAGGGAGAAAACTAGGGAGAAAACTAGGGAGAAAATCCTGAACATACTCAAGGCAACGCCGACAATGACTACGGCGGAACTTGCCGTTGCGCTCGGACTTATAGGTAAGGGCGTCGCCTGGCAACTGAAGCGACTCCAGGAAAATGGCGGGCTCCGTCGCGTTGGCCCGGACAAAGGCGGGCACTGGGAGGTGATTTTACGGGCTGGCGAGGAGGCAAAGCATGAGTAAGAGCGTTCACTTGTCGGTCACGGCCGGTCCGATGAAGGGCAAGGCGTTCGAGTTCGAGGAACATGACACATTCCTCTTCGGGCGGCTGGATGAGTGCCACTGCTGCCTGCCTGACGACGGGCAGGTGTCGCGACGGCATTTCATCGTGGAGGTGAATCCGCCGGATGCCCGGATTCGCGATTTTGGAAGTCTGAACGGAACGTATGTGAATGAAAAGAAGATCGGAAGCCGTGAGAAAGGTGAAACGCCGGAACAGGGCCAGAAACGGATGTACCCGGAACTGGACCTGAAGGATGGCGATGTGATCAAGGTCGGCCAGACGGTCTTGTCCGTCAATATAGAAGCAGAGCCAGTGGCTGAGCTGGTCTTATGCGCCCTTTGCGGAAAGGATGTTGCCGAGGAAATAGGCGGACGCAAGCATGGCGCTTATATCTGCCTCGCCTGCCGTCAGAGCATCGAGATGGACCCGGCGCAAATCCTCATGGACATGCTTGCGAAGGAGGGGGAACAGAACGCGCCCAAAGAAGGGTTACCGGTCATTGCGGGTTATCGGGTCAAGCGGCGCATAGGTGTAGGCGGGTTTGGTGCGGTATACTTGGCGGAACGCGAAACGGACAAACTTCCGGTGGCGATCAAGGTGATGCTGGCACGGGTGGCGGTGGACGACGAAGCGCGCCGAAAGTTCTCGCAGGAAATCGAGCTTTTGAAAGACCTCCGGCATCCGAACATCGTCAAGGTTCTCGGTTCAGGATCGGCCGGCAGCGCGTTCTACTTCGTGATGGAGCACTGCCGTGGCGGGAGCGTTGCCGATTATATGGAAGCCAACGGCGGCAGGCTGGTGCCTGCGGTCGCCATGCCGATCATGACCCAGGCATTGGAAGGGCTGGCTTTTGCGCACTCCAAGGGGGTTGTGCATCGCGACCTGAAGCCGGCGAATATCCTTCTGTCCGGGACGCCCGCCCATCCGACGGCAAAGCTCGCCGACATGGGACTCGCCAAGAATTTCGACAAGGCCGGCTTCAGTGGCATGACCGTCACCGGCTCTTATGCGGGCACACCGGTCTTTATGCCGAAGGAGCAGTTGACCAATTTCAAGTACGTGAAACCGGTCACGGACGTGTGGAGCATTGGGGCGACTTTTTACAACATGCTTTCAGGTCAGACGCCCCGTGATTTTCCGAGCGGTTGCGATCCGATGGAAGTTATCCTCCGGGGCGAGATTGTACCGCTCGCGAAAAGGGTTGCGGGTATTCCAAAAGGCATTGCCGATGTTCTAAACAAGGCTATTCAAGTTAACCCCAAGGAACGCTACCAAAATGCCGGCGAGATGCTGGAGGCGTTGAGAAAGGCGTCTGGCTGATGCGGACCGAGACCAACACTTCTGCGCCTTTTGTCATCCTGGCCGCGGGCGCGACCGATACCGGTTGCGTGCGGGAA
>JAQWAM010000281.1:0-1371 GCA_028707675.1 Kiritimatiellia bacterium
GTCGCCCGCGATCATGAAGGGTTCGCCGTACATCTCCTCGTACGGGATGTCGAAGTGCTCGGGCACGCCCGCCGCGACCGGATGCGCGGGGTCGACGCACCAGACCCGCTCCAGCTCTCCGACCTCGCGCCAATGCAGTTTGCCGCTCGTGCCGTTCAGCTCACGGAAAATCTTGGACATGTGCCCGGAGTGCATCACCAGCAGACCCATGCCGTCCCACACGCGTTGACGCACTCGCGCGACGACGGTGTCATCCACTTGATCGTGCGCAGCGTGCCCCCACCACAGCAGCACGTCCGTGGCGTCCAGCGCCGCCTGAGTGAGGCCATGCTCAGGCTCCTGCAGCGTGGCAGTGCGGATCACGATATCCGGCGCCGCAAGACTCTTGGCCAGCTCGCCGTGAAGACCGTCCGGATAAAGTTCGGCGACGGATGGCTCTTGACGCTCATGCACAAACTCGTTCCAGATGGTGACGCGGATGGGGGCGGATGTGTTCTTCACAGTAGACTCCTTGGTGCCTTATGAACCAACAAACATAATGAAAAACAAGTTGTGTCTCACACGAAGCCACAAAGGGCACGAAGGTGAAAAGTATGTCATGAAAGAGCCCTTTGTGTCCTTTGTGCCTTTGTGTGAGATGGAATTGGATTGCGGGCTTCGTCATGCATCTCATTTGGTTATTTCACGAGCACGGGGATGATGCCCAGCCAGCGGCAAAGTTCGACCAGCTCGTTTTCAATGTCGGCGTGGACGATCGAGTAGTGGTGCTTGAAGCCTTCGGTCATGATCGTGTTGATCAGCCGCTCGACCGAACAGTCGAACCGGACGTTCAGCGGGTTGCCGCGGATGAACGGTTCGGTGTCCAGCGCGTTGCCTTTGGCGATCAGCATTCGATAACCGTCACCGTCCTCATCGAGCTGCGCCAGCGTGATCGGCCCGGCCTTCATCGAAAACTCGTTCGTGAGCCCCTTCTTGTTGCCGCCGTCCACGCGGAAATGCTGATTGAGCGTGGTCTCTTCAAACTTGCGGCAGATGGCGGAAGGAGCCGCGCCGCAATGCCAGAGCAACGCCGTGTTCCGGTCGTATTCGAACGAGATAAGGTCGGCGAAGAAGGGAATGCCGCCGCTCAACGAGGTTTCCATCTGCATCAGGACCGCGCCCAGCACATCGCCTTCACAACTGCTGACCATGCGGTCGTTGTTGAGCATGCCGAGTACGGCGCATGGCGCGATACCGAAAATGTCCGACCACTCCGGCCAACAGCGAACCGCGAAGGCGCTGAGATTGTACTTCGCCGCCGTCTTGCGGAAGGCTTCGTACATGCGGCCGCCGGATTCGATCTCATTTTCGACCTTGGCGCAGCAGGTGGAC
>JAQWAM010000281.1:1381-3788 GCA_028707675.1 Kiritimatiellia bacterium
GGTGGACGCGGTTTTGCGCACCGCCTCGACGCCGCGCGCGGCCTCTTCCGCCGAAAGCTTTTTGGTGGTGTCGACCAGCTCGATGATGTCGATAACCTCGACCTCGGCGCCGATCTTGGCGCGCAGGCGCATCTCGTCGCAGTTAGATGTGTAAAAACCGGGCACCCTTCCGCCGACAAGACCGATCTTGGCGGCCGCGAGGTCTGAGAGGCATTTGATAATGGTCAACGGCTTTTTCACCAGTTCGCCGGTCTGGTCGGCCGGTCCGAAGACGAAGGTGTTCTTGCGACCGAGCTTGCGCAGGGTGTGCACGGCCATGTTCGAACCGCAGAAGGAGTTCTGCGTCCACATGCCGCCGGCCTGCGGCTTTTCGGGTGTGGACAACAGCACCACCGGAACCGGCAGCTCTTTGGCGATGACCGGGATGATCGCGCCGACCGGGAAGGTCGCCATGAACACCACCACGGCGCTGACATCCTGTTTGCGCAATTCGGTGCAGAGCGCGGACGCCTCCGCCGCGGTCGTGGTCAGGCCGTTGCCGTCCACGATCTCATAGGGGAGCGTCTTGAGACTGGCCAGCGCGGTCTTGCGCAGGTTGTCGATTTCGGGCGTGGCCCAGCTGGCCTTGGTGAGGGCTATGAATCCGACTTTTAATTCTTTCATGACGTTTGATTTCCTTTTTAAAGACGTTTAGTGCCTTACGGGCAAACTTTTGTAACAAAAAACAAGTGGTTTCTCACACAAAGCCACTAAGGGCACGAAGGTTGATGCTATTGTTTTAATAAAATCCTTCGCGAACTTTGTGCCTTTGTGTGTGATGAAATCCGGTTGCGGACTGTGCCCGCATTAGTTCATGGTTACATGACAGCTTCTTCGAGCGTGGCAATTGGGAATTTTGGATTGTACTTCTTCAGGGTGTCGCGCACAGTGGCGGAAGCCGTGATGAAAAGGGTCTTTCCAATACCTTCGGCCAGGCCGTAAACACGCCTGCACAGCCTTTCCGACAACTCGGGATACAGAGTGTCGAACACTACGGCGCCTTCACCGACGGAATACGACTCCTCGTCGTTGGTGCCGAACAGCATGAGCTTGTAGCCGGCCTGTGCGAGCAGGTCGCGCGGCGTGGCGTAATTGCCGCAGTAGTTCTTGAGAAAATCGCTCTCAAGATAGACCGCCTTACGCGCGCCGGCCTTTTTCACGCCTTGGTTTATGAGATACTCGGCGCAGTGAACCACTTTGACGCCGGGCACGTTGCCGTGCAGGAACTCAAACGCCGAGGGCTCCGCCACCACCAGGGTTTTGCAACCGCTGGCTGCGACCGCTTTCTTGAAGCGCGCGAAAACCTTTTTCGAAGCGGCCTCAAAGCCCAGCACCGCCAACGCTTTGCCCGGATCGCCGCCGGCGAGCGTCGCGCAGCCTTTGTACAACTCGGGCGTTAGGCCGAAGTAAAGCGCGCGACCTTTGCCTTTGACGCTGAAGGCGGCCTTTTCCAGCGTCTTGGCCAAAGCGGTCACCGCGGCTGGCGCGAGGCCCGCTTCAACGATATCCCTGCGCGCCGCAAGGACAAGGCCCGTTTCGTCATAGCTGCTCACGCAGTGGAATCGGTTGGCGGCGCTCAGCGCGCTGCGATAGAGCGTGTCGATGAAATCGGCATTCGACAGGTTGGCCGCGTCCATTCGAACCCTGTCGCATATCAGGGCGCGGCCGCGCGGCGTGTCAGCTTCGCGAAAAGTGACGTTGCCGACCGGATCAAGATGCCTGCACATGAAGCAGAAGCGGCAGGCGTTGATCACATCCAGATGTTTTTCGATATGCATAGTGTTACACTCCTTTCCCGGGGAAGCCCATTTTGCCGGGGTTCATGATGTTGTTGGGATCGAGCGTTTTCTTGATCGACTCCAATACGCCGAAGGCCGGCCCGTAAAGGTCGCGCATGATGCGGCCGAGCTTGAGCCCGACGCCGTGATGCTCGTTGATCACGCCGCCCTCGCGGATCGCCGCGCGGATCGCCATGTCCCAGATGCGGTTGTAAAGCGCGATCGCCTCGCTCGGGTCCTTGGGCGGTTCGTCGATGATGAAGCGCGCGTAGAGCATGCAGCCCCAGTCGTACCAGTGCGAGAAATGCCCGATGAAAACGGCCTGCGGGAAGTTGTCCTGCACGACATTTTTCATGGCCCAATAGACCTTCTCGATGTTGGAGAAAGTGGCGACCGTGTCGAGTGTACCGAAAGCCTGCGGCATGTGGAACATATATGGCGGATAGAAGAATTTGTAGCGGTGGTCCCACCAGTTCTGTCCGGCTTCCGTGCCCAGATCTTCACTGGCTGTTTTCGCGCAGATGGCGCAGGCCTCTTCCAACTCGAGATCGACAATCTTCTCCGGGCCGTCAAAACCGAAGACCAGATAG
>JAQWAM010000282.1 GCA_028707675.1 Kiritimatiellia bacterium
GGCCGCGTTCCGAACAGCGTGCGCCCCGCACTCAGCAGATCCGGACGCGCGTAATAGAGGTTGCGATCAATCAGGAAATACTCCTGTTCCGGTCCTGCCGATGCGGCAATCATGCCGGGATCTTTATGCCCCAAAAGCCGCAGCACGCGCTGCGCCTGGCGGTTGACGGCCTGCATCGAACGCAGCAAAGGCACTTTCTTGTCCAAGGCCTCACCCGTCCAGGAGCAGAAGGCCGTGGGGATGCACAAGGTGGTTCCGTTTCGTCCCTCCATCAAGTAAGCCGGACTCGTCACGTCCCATGCGGTATAACCGCGCGCTTCAAACGTGGCGCGGATGCCTCCGTTCGGGAAACTGGACGCGTCGGGCTCGCCTTGTATCAACTGCTTGCCGGAAAAATCGATGCCGAGGTGCCCTTTGCCGTCCGGGCTGTAAAAACTGTCATGCTTTTCTGCCGTGAGTCCGGTCAACGGATAAAACACATGGGCATAGTGGGTCGCGCCGCGCTCGATCGCCCAACGGCTCATCGCTGCCGCCACAACATCCGCTGCACGCGTGTCAAGCGGCACGCCCTCTTCAATGGTTTTGCGCAGAGAAGCATAAATATCCTTGGGCAAGCGCGCCTTCATCTGATCGTCGCCAAACACATTGACGCCAAAGTAGGACGGCACCTCTTTGCAGCCCAGTTTCGGCTCGTCGCCGGCACGGTGCTGAATTGCTGACTCGATCGCTTTCTGTCGTGTGATGCTCATAGTGTTCTCCGATTAACCACAGTTGGTATTAACGTCACGCTGATGATTAAGCACCCTGTGTGCCAAACGCTCAGCGTTCCTGCCTTACACATGAATTTTTGAAGAACCCTTTTAAAAACAGCTTTATCAAGCTTCCATCAGTGTCAGGCTGCTAAGCGAAAAGACAAATAAGCATGACCGATCTTACATTCTTGTTTCATCAATCAGTAATTTTGCAGAAACGCGTTCTTCCACAGCTCCCGCGATTTGCAGGCTCCACGGCGATCCACTCCGTGGGCGGATCGGCGCCTTGGCCGGCGTGCTCGTGGTGCTGAGCGCGCTGTTCTTCGACCGCATGCGTATCGATGTTCCTGTAGGCGCGCTGTCAGTGCTCTCGTCGAGACCGCCCTGTAACCCAGTGCCGCTTTCCCGGCTGCGGATTACATGCGGCGGAACATGCGCGCGGCCGTGACAAAGGCTGCAAACAGCGGATGCGGCGAGACAGGCCCCGACTTGAACTCCGGGTGGTATTGGCAAGCGACGAACCACGGATGGTCACGCAGTTCTACCACTTCAACCAGATGTCCGTCTGGCGAAGCCCCGGACACAACCAATCCTCCTGCTTCCAGTCGTTTCCGATAGGCGGGATTAAACTCATACCTGTGGCGGTGGCGTTCACGAATCTCCGGGCAGCCGTACGCCGTGTGCGCCTGCGTGTCCGCTTTCAGACAGCAGGGATATGCGCCGAGCCGCATCGTGCCGCCCATGTCGGTCACGCCGCGCTGCTCGTCCAGCAGCGAGATCACGGGATGCGGCGTACCGGGCGCCAGCTCGGTGCTGTTGGCATCCTCCAAACCGCACACGTTGCGCGAGAACTCGATGACGGCGCACTGCATGCCCAGGCAGATGCCGAAAAAGGGTATCTTCTGCTCTCGGGCATAGCGGATCGCCGCGATTTTGCCTTCCACCCCGCGATGGCCGAAACCGCCCGGAACCAGTACGCCTTGCACACCTGCAAGCTTTGACGCCACGCCGGATGCTTCGATCTCCTCTGCCTCCAGCATGCGGATTTTCAGTTTCACGCCGGCCGCGACCGCGCCATGCGTAAGCGCTTCGTAGATGCTTTTGTACGAATCGCGCAGCGTGATGTATTTGCCCACTACCGCGACCTCGATCTCGCCGTTGGGCGGATTGAGCAGGCGCTCCAGCATGCCGTTCCACTCGTCCATGTCCGGACTGCGGGGCGACAGCTCCAGCAGCTTGAGGGTCTTCACATCTACACCCTGCTTCTGAAGATCGAGCGGCACCTCGTAGATCGAATGCTCCACGTCGCACTCTTCAATCACATGCTCGGGACGCACACCGCAAAAAAGCGCGAGTTTGGCGCGATGCTCGGCGGTGAACGGACGTTCGCAACGGCAGATGAGCAACTCGGGCACAATGCCGATCGAGCGCAAGATCCCGACCGACTGCTGGGAAGGCTTGGTTTTCATTTCGCGCGCCGCACGGATATACGGAACCAGCGTCAAGTGAATGAAAAGGCTGTTGCCTGGGCCAAGTTCATGATGGTATTGTCGGATCGCCTCCAGATACGGCTGCGATTCAATGTCGCCGGCCGTCCCGCCTATCTCCGTGATCGCAATATCCGTCTGATCATCCTCAATCTCGCGGATCGCGCGTTTTATCTCGTCCGTGACATGCGGAATGACCTGCACGGTCTTGCCCAGATATCCACCCGCACGTTCGCGCGCAATAACGCTGCCATAAATTCGTCCAGTCGTGTAATTGCTGTGCTGGTCGCACGGAATACCTGTGAAGCGCTCATAGTGGCCGAGATCGAGATCGGTCTCCCGTCCGTCGTCGGTGACATACACCTCTCCGTGCTGGTACGGCGACATCGTTCCGGGATCGACATTCAGATAAGGATCCAATTTCTGCATGCGGATGCGGTATCCGCGCTGCTTGAGCAGCAGCCCAATCGAGGCCGCCGTCAACCCCTTGCCGAGCGACGACACGACACCGCCCGTAACAAAGATATGCTTACAACTCATGGCTCACTCCTTTGGGAAATGAATCGCGGTTTGTACAAACGCAGGTTCTTACTTCAGCCAAGATTACAGGATTCACAGGATTGTTTTATCTCGTCAGTGTTTAATTTGGGTCAGGTCAATGCCTGCGCGGCACGGCAACCGGCTCGCGCCGCCGGTCAGCCACGCATCCACCGCGGCGGCGCAATCGCGTCCCTCCGCGACCGCCCACACAATCAAGGATTGCCCCCGATGCGCATCGCCCGCGGCGAATACGCCGGGTTTTCCGGTCATGAAGTTCGTGTCGGTCTTGACATAGCCGCGATCATCCACAGACACACCCAATCGCGCCAAGACATTGTCCGTTTCCGGCCCGGAAAAGCCCAAGGCCAGAAAAACGAGATCGGCGTGCCACGCATGCGCCGTTCCCGGTATTTCATGCAGCCGCGGACGCTCGCCTTTCTGCGTCGGCCGGGTCCACTCGACATTCACGGTCTCCAGCGACCGCACACGTCCGCCATAGCCGTTGAACGCTTTGGTCAGGATGCTCCAGAAGCGGTCGCCTCCCTCTTTGTGCGACGAACTGGTGCGCAGCTTCATCGGCCAGAAAGGCCATGGTTGATCCTCGGAACGGGCATCCGGCGGTCGTGGCATCACCTCAAAACTATGCACCTCGGCCGCCCCCTGCCGCAAGGCGGTGCCGACACAGTCGCTGCCGGTGTCACCGCCGCCGATCACAATCACGCTCTTCTCCTTGGCGTTAATCTTGCCCCATTCCGGCGCGCCGTCTGGGTGCTCGCCGAGCAGACGGTTCTGTTGCTGCAAGTATTCCAAAGCAAAGTGAATGCCGTTCAAGTCGCGCCCGGGAATCGGCAGGTCGCGCGGGCGTCCCGCACCGGTGGCGAGCACGACGGCGTCAAATTCTTGCAGGGTTTCAACTGAGGGATCGGCCTGCGTCTCAAACGCGATGCCCTCTGCCTCCATGACCGCGAGCCTCCGGTCGATCACCCATTTCTCCAGTTTGAAATCCGG
>JAQWAM010000283.1 GCA_028707675.1 Kiritimatiellia bacterium
GTGGGCGTCGAAGGATTCAGTCTGGAGCGATTTGAAAAGGCGAACTTGGCGGCTATCGAGCACCGCGTGGCCGAACTGACACGCATGATGAGACCTTGACGCGCAGCGCCCGTGACTGCGCTGGAACGCGACACCGGGATTGCCGATATTGCGGCATTTTTGACTGCCGTGAAAGATACTTGACATAATATATATTATGCGACGTTAGACCCGCACACAAATCAATCGCCATATTTAACGACATGCAACGGCTCGCGGGGACGCTCGCCCCCCAAAAAAAGCGATTTTTTCAACACCTCTGGGGGGCGAGCGTCCCCGCGAGCCGCAAGGTTTGCGTTTTACACCCCGCCACCGCGCCGTTTACACGTAAACGGGCGTCACAGCAAAATCTGGCTTCCCGTGTGCGCCGAGCGGTAGATGGCATCGATTACCGCCACCGATTTTCTGCCCGAACGTCCGTCGATATGGAATGGCGATCCATCTTTGAGCGACAGCATGAAATCCTCAAAGCAGCGCCGGTGCAGCCAATGGCTCATTGCGCCGGGATCGCTCACGCCCGCCGCGCCGGAATGATCTTTTGGACCAAATTCCGCCAATATCTCATTTTGAATCTCCTTGGCGGTTTCATCAATCTTCAGGAACGACAAATAATCTTCGTGCAGAACCAGGCTGCCCTTGGTGCCGCATATTTCCAGACGCTTGCTCTGTCCGGGCCAAGCCGAGGTGCTGCCGTATATAACCCCTACCGCGCCGCCCTCAAACAAAAGCGCGGCAGTGGCGGCGTCTTCGGTTTCTATGAACGGATGCCCGACTTTTGAAACGAATCCCGATATCCGCCGCACCGGAGGCATGAGGTCGCATAATAAATCGATCATGTGTATGGACTGGTTCATCAGCGCCCCGCCACCGTCAAGCTTTGCGGTGCCGTGCCATGATGATTTTGCATAGTAATCGTCCGAACGCCACCACGGGACATAGACCGCGGCATAAGTCAAGGTGCCCAGCAACCCCTCGCTCAACACTCTGCGGATCGGCGTGAGCACCGGCATGTAGCGCAACTGGAATATGCATCCAAGCCGCGTCCCCGCTCTGTCGTGCGCTGCTACCATGGCGTCAATCCGCTCAAGGGATATGTCCAGCGGCTTTTCGCACAAAACGTGCTTTCCGGCCGTTGCCGCCGCAATCGTCGCTTCCTTATGCATACCGGAAGGCGTCGCGATCAAAACAACATCCACGTCCGGCCTTGCGAGCATATCCGTCAGGTTATGATATGCGTCACAACCGTGTTTTGCGGCGAAAACCTGCGCCCGCCCCAAATCCCGGCCGCAGACCGCTGCCAGACAAGCGCCGTCAATGTCCGCAACAGCACGCGCGTGAAAATCAGCGATCAGCCCGGTGCCGACAATTGCGAATCCGCATGTAATAGACATTTCAGAATACCCCCACCCTTTTCCTCTGTTTGCAGACATCCCGACTATAACACAATTTGGGCAGAAGTGCTTACGAAAAAACGCTTTTACATTTGACGCAGAGAAGAAAATAAAGTAAAAAATGCGGAATGCGGAAGTCTAAAAAATTGCGAGTCGGTTTATTCGGGTTCGGACGCACCGGCGCCATGGTGGCGCAAGAAATGATCAACGCGCCGGATTCGGAGTTAGTTTGGATAGTGCGTAAAAGCAACCGCCACGCCGGCGAGTATGCCAGCCGACTGCAAGGTTATGATTACGATGAGGGGCTGATCCACTGGGTAGAAGACATTGACGCGGATTTTTTCATGCGATATCCGGTTGACGTGATCATCGATTTCTCTGCCTCCGATACCGTAAACCTTTACAAGCACGCGGCGAATCTAGGCATCAGGTTTCTATCCGCTATCTCTAATTATGCGCGCGAAGATCTGGCGGAACTGAAAAAAATGGCGCGCAAGACCGCCGTGTTGTACTCCCCCAACATTTCCATCGGCGTTAATTTGTTGCTGTTGACCAGCGTCGTTGTGCGCAGTGTCATCCCGCAGGCGGACGTGGCGATCATGGAAGAGCATTTCAGCCAAAAGCAGGACATCTCCGGCACCGCTTTACGCATAGCCAAAAAGCTTAAGGTCAAGCCTGATGAGAGCGTGAAATCGATCAGGGTCGGCGGCATCGTCGGCAAGCACGAGGTGCTGTTCGGTCTGCCTAACCAGACGCTGCGCCTGACCCACGAGAGCATCAACCGCGGCGCCTTCGGGCGCGGCGCCTTGGCCGGCGCCACATGGCTGATGGAGTGCGAGCGGGGCTTCTACACCATGGAACAACTGCTCGCAACGCGCTTCCGTGACGCCCTGTCTGAACTCAAATAACAGCGGCCGCAATGCGGGCAATGCCCGCCCCGCCCGATTAATCCTCACACAAAGACACAACGGGCACGAAGGATACTTAAATCGGCTGCACCTTCTTGATCTTAGTGGCTTTGCCTGCGCAACAGCTTATTTCAATGGCCTTGTCGCGCGGCAAACGTTTGCGCTAACGGAAAATGACATACAGGACAACCGTGACTATCACCACCGCGATGCCGCCGATTTTAGCGCCTTTGGAAGGCGTCAGATCCAGACGGGTGTTGGACTTGAACGCGACAGGCTGCGGCAAACGCGCGAACAGACCCACCACGAACATGACTGCCAGCACCGCCACCATGCATATCGCCATGCGGTTCAAAAAGTCGATCTGCGGACAGAAGGTCTTGAGCAGGAAATACAGCAAAGGGTTCAAAAGCAGTCCGATCACGCCTGTCACACCTGCCGCCGTGCGGTTCAGCAAACCAAAAATGAAAACCGCCAGAACACCCGGCGAAACATACCCCTGAAACTCCTGGATATAGGTGAAAATGCCGCCGAACTTGGGATCGTCCAACAGCGGCGCCACCAAACATCCGACCGCCACAAAAACTAACACGCAAAAACGTCCAACACCGACAAGCTGTCGCTGAGTCGCTGTTTTGTTGATATAAGAATGGTAGATGTCGATAGAAAAAATCGTCGACGCCGCATTCAAAACCGCGGCCAGCGATGAAACGATCGCGCCCAGCAACGCCGCGACAATGAAACCGAACAGCCCCTTGCGTCCCATGCACAGCTTGGCTATCAGCAAGCCCAGAGCCGAGTCGGATTTGTACTCGGCTTGCTTCTTTTCAACCGTTGCCTTGCCGTCACGCTCAGCCTTGACCTCGATCAGTTTGTTGTAGATCTGAATTTCAGCCGCCTTTTCAGTATTGGCGGCCGCCCAGTTTTCCAAGGGCGCGAAGGTCAGGTAGTTACCGGGAACGTCAACCGCAGCAGCGGCTTTCTGATAGGTGTTGATAAAGTCGGTCTCGGCCTTCTTAGCCATCTCAGGCCGGTACAGGTTGAAGGCGATCAAGCCGGGGAATACGATAATGAAAGGGATGATTAGTTTGAGTGCGGCCGCGAAAACGATGCCCTTCTGGCCTTCCGCAAGCGAAGCGGAGCCCAATGTCCTTTGCGTGATGTACTGGTTCAACCCCCAATAGTAGATGTTGGGTATCCACAACCCAAGACATAACGCGGTCCAGGGAATGATGGTGTCGTTCTTGGGCAGAAACATGTGGAGCTTATCCGCATTGAGAGCCCAAAAACGCTGGATACCCCCCATCCGCTCGGTCACAAGTCCCGCAGCCGATGACGAAGCCGCGGTAGTTGCGCCCACACCGGTCGTCAAAGACATCACGTCAGCCGTGCCCAGCGCCTGAAAAGCGAAAACTGATATCAGCACACCGCCGATAATCAATGCCGTGC
>JAQWAM010000284.1 GCA_028707675.1 Kiritimatiellia bacterium
TTTTCGGGTTTTATGGTTGGCTGTTTCCGCCCCCCCCCCGCATAATGAACGCCAATCATGGAAACCGGTGTGTCACCGGTCTACGCTATGGGATGGCAGTGATTCGATCTGCATCTGGGCGATCAAGGGCGCCGGGCTCAAGACGGGCAAGCCGGACAAGGTCTGATGGAAAGGAAAGACATGAAGCGCGTTTTGGGATTGATTGTAATGGTCATTGCTTTTCAGGGCATGGTTGCGGAGACGTCGGCTGCGGAGGGAGACCGCGCGAAACATCGTGATGATCCGGCAAAGTACTGGAACCTCAAGGAGCTATCGGTCTTTCCGTCATTCCGCGAGTGTACGATTCCCGAGACGCGCTACGAAAAGCTGAAGCCGATTCTTGTATCCGGCAAGGGGCCGGACGGCACGAACGCCGAGTTCTTCGCCTATTATGCCGTGCCGGAAGGGGAGATGCCCGCTGGCGGCTGGCCGGGCCTCGTGCTTGTGCACGGCGGCGGTGGCACGGCCTATCCGAACTGGGTGCGCGAGTGGCGCGATCTAGGTTTCGCCGTCATCGCCCTGGACTGGCTCAACCAAGTGCCGGCTCCGGCCCTAACGAATGTGCCACCGAACGAAACGGGCGTGCCGCGGCTGCCGTTGCCGGGCGGACGACGTCAGAACCATGTCGCCAACGTCGCCAACATAATCCTGTCGCATTCGCTGTTGATGTCCTTTCCAGAGGTCAATGCGGATCGCACGGTTCTCGTCGGTCTTTCCTGGGGCAGCTGGTACGGCGGCTGTGTCGCGGCGGTAGACAGTCGGTTTCGCGGTGCGGTCGCGATCTATTGCTGCGACTTCAATCCGAAGCAGGGGTGGCAGATGGAGCTTGTGAACGGACGCTTCCTGCATGCCGCGAAGATCCCGATGTGGTGGTCGCTCTCGACGAATGACCAAAACGTGACGCCTGATACGTCTAACGCCGGGTTCGAGGAATGCGCGCGCTTTGACGGTTGTTCGATCGTCAATCGGCTTCCGCATTCCCATATCGGCTTCTCTTTCCCGTCCGTCCAGCGCATGGCCAGGTACTACGTCGGGCTCGACAAGCGCCTGCCGCATCTGGGCGAAGTCAGCCTGAAAGACGGGGTCGCGCGGGCGAAAATCCTCGATCCGGGCGCGGGCATCCTGACGGCGAAGATCGGCTATACGACCGAAGAGAACGCTAAGACGCATCTCTGCACGTGGCAGTACGATCCGGCGGACGTCGAGAACGGCGAAATCGTGGCCGTCGTCCCGTCGCGCGCCCGCAAGTTCTACTTGGCGGCCTGCGAGAAGGACACGCGCTATCACGATCTCTGCGGAACGACGAAATTCGTGACAACGGCCCGGAATGCGGACGCCTATGTGCCGAAGATTGTCAGCCCGACCGAGCCGAAGCCGTGGGAGAAGACGGCTGCGGCCGATCTTGCGGACTATCTTTCGCTGGCGGTTAGCACCGGGTGGCTCTCTGTGGACGGTTGCCGTGACGTCGTCTTCCACACGGCAAGACCTACCTCTACCGGTATACCGAAGGCAATGTGAAGATGCTCAAGCCCCTGGCGGCGGGCATCTACTGTCCGTCCGCGAGAAAATCGATCGGCCTGACCGAATGGAAGCATCCGAAGGACGACGGGCGCTACCAGTGGCTCGACATGACTCCCGTGGACCTCCCCAAGACGGCGTTCTTTCTTTACATCACGCGGAACTGGTGCCTGCAGGTCGGGCCTGGCGTGCCGGAACTCTATGGCGCCAAGTGCCGCATCCGCCTCCACGTGAGGTTTGCCGAAGAGGGCTTCTATACGGATCGTGTCGTGTTTATCCCCGAGACCACCCAACTGGAGACTGCCAAATGAAACTGGATAACCTTTCTGCTGTTCTGGCCTTTTCGTTCCTCTCCGTGTCAGCTTTGAACGCGGCGGCCGTTGCCGTTTTCGACGCCGGTGACGTGACGTATTCCTTCTCTTCCGAAGGCCGGCTGCAGTCGGTGCGCGAGAAGGCGGGCGGACGCGAACTCGTCACCCTTGACAATCCCTGGGTGCGCGTCGTGACGGCGGACGGGAAGACCGAGTATCCGACGGCCTTGCGCCGGGACGGTGACCGGCTGGTCTTCGCGTTCCGCGGCGGCGAGGAGCTTGTCGAGACCGTCCTGCCGTTTGACGGCGGCTTTTCGTTCACCGTCGAGAAATGCGGGTTTGCCGAGCCGCGACAGGTTGTAATCGCCCATCTGCGGCCGGCGGTGACGAACTACATGGGTGATATGGCCAATGCGGCGTCGGATGACGAGAGCGGCATCTGCCTGCGGGCGGGCGAGTACGAGACTGAAATGTCGGGGCACAGCCGGAAACTGCTGACCGTTAGCGTCCCCGCAGGTTTCTCCGCCGTCGGGAAGCGCGCGTTCATCGCGGCGGGTCCGCGCGCGACGCTGGTCGGCAAGCTCAAGAACATGGTGCTGGCGACGGGACTCGCCCATTCGAAGGCGGGCGGCCCCTGGAGCGCCGATCCGGGCGTTGTTCACGGTTCGTATATGTTCGCCGATGTGACGGCGGACAATGTCGACACATGGATTCGCGCGGCGAAGCTCGCCGGCGTCTCGATCATCCATTCCTACACGTGGGAAGAGACGCGCGGGCACTACCGCGTTAATCCGAAGCGCTTCCCCCGCAGACTCGCCGATCTCAAGGCTGCGGCAGACCGGATCCGCGCCGCCGGGCTCGGGTTCTCGTTCCATACACTCACCTGCTACATCGATTACGGGGACGAATGGGTGACGCCGAAGGTCCATCCGGACCTGATCGCCATCCATCGCTATACGCTGGCCGAGCCGGTGACGGACGCATCGGCGGAAATCGTCGTCAACGAGGAACCGGGGCCGCGGCACGGCACCCCTGACAAACCTAGCCTTTTCGGCAACATCCTTGACATTGGCGGCGAACTCATCAAGTACAAGGACATCCGCCGCGAGAAACCCTATGCCTTCACCGGCATCGAGCGGGGCTGGAATAAGACGGTCAAGGCTGATCATCCCGCCGGAGCCGGTGTCAAGTTTCTGCAGAACCGCAACTTCTCGTTTTTTCCCGAGCCGGACTCGAAGCTTGCCGTCGACCTTGCCGACGCGCTCTCGGGGGTCATCAATGCGACCGGGGCGGACATGTACTATCTTGACGGTGCCGAGGGGATGGGAACGCCTTACGGCATTGCGAAGATGGCGGCCATGATTTTCGAGCGCGTCGATCAGACTAAAAAGACGGTGCCGGTCGAGATGTCGTGCCATCAGCCACACTTCTGGCCGTTCCGTGCGACGTTCGAGGCGTGGGACCGGTGTTCGTTCGCGCCGAAGGCGTTTGCCGACAACCATATCGCGAGCAACCGGAGGGGCGGACTGCGGTCGAACTTCCTCAAATCCCATATGGGGTGGTGGAGCCCGACGATGGCGGATGCCCAGCGGCGTGGATTTTTCCTCGATGAAGTCGAATACTTCGCTTCGCGCAACGCGGGGTTTGATTCGGCGCTGTCCCTGCAGGGGGTCTATCCGAGCCGCGCCGGTGTCCTGCCGGTCTCTACCGCGAAGGCTCTGGCGCTGATCGGCCGCTATGAGCGCTTCCGGGTTGCCGGCGCCTTCGCGCCGGACATTCAAAAGCGGCATCTCGTTAAAATCTGTGGGTAAGAATTGCCTAATAAAGGCGCATCCGGTTATCCTTCTTTAATGAACACACAAAGGAGGACGAACAAAACCGGATGCGCATAGAAACCATACTAAACCATCT
>JAQWAM010000285.1 GCA_028707675.1 Kiritimatiellia bacterium
GCCGCCGGCATCAAGGGCCGCGGCGGGAACTGAAGGCTACGGAAATCGTAAAATCTGAAAGCCCGGCGTCCACGCCGGGCTTTTTTTTGGAGCGGCGGCGGAAAGAGCGGTGCCGCGACCCGCGCATAGCGCGGCTCTTGTCGCCGCACTCCAGATCCGGGGCGGCAGATTTTGGAGTGCGCTTTTTTCCGATTGAAAACCGTAAGCGTGAACCTGTAAGCTGTGCGTATGAAGAAAAAGTATGTGCGTTTTGACAGTGTTGGCGGCGCCAGCGGGGACATGCTGCTCGCGGCGCTCGCCGGATTGGGCGCGGACATTCCGGCCATCGCGAAAACGATCAACGGGTTCTTTCCCGAAGCGCTGCATTTTAAAGTTAATGCCGCTGCCGAGGCCGGGCTGAACGGCCTGAAGGTGGATGTTCACGCTCACGGCCGACAGGCGCAGGATGTCCGCGAATGGCCGGACGCAGGCGCGGACGGGCACGGCGGGCATGAACACGGCCGCGATCACGGCCACGAACATTCACACGGCGGACATGCGCACAAGCACAGCGAGCATGCTCACGGCGGCCACGCGCACCGCGGTTTGCCGGAAATTGCCGCACTGCTGGAGCGTTCGCCGCTGACCGGAGGCACAAGGCGGTTGGCACTGAAAGTTTTCAGCGAACTGGCCGCAGCCGAGGCCAAGATACACGGCAAGACGCCGGACACGGTGCATTTTCACGAGGTGGGCGCCTGGGACTCGGTGGCGGACATTGTGGGAACAAGTCTGGCGCTTGAGCAGCTTGGGGTCTGCGGTGTTTCGTGCGGCCCCTTGCCGGCGGGCGTCGGTGTCATCAATTGCGCCCACGGCGCGATGCCCAACCCGGCGCCCGCCACGCAGGAGCTGCTGCGTGGCATGGCGGTGACGCAGACCGACGAGCCTTACGAGCTGGTGACGCCGACCGGCGCGGCGCTGCTGCGTGTGCTTACCGGGACGCTTGAAAAAGTGCCCGCGGAGATCCGTCCGCTCCGCAGCGCCTTCGGGTTCGGCCACTGCAAGCTCAACGGCCGGCCGAATGTTCTGCGCGCCACGCTTGCGGAGGCTGCGGAAGGCGGCGCGGGAGAAAAGGCGGTGGTGCTGGAGAGCAACCTTGACGACTGCAATCCGGAGTGGTTGGGGGCACTGGCCGGTGACCTCTTGGAAATGGGTGCGTTAGACGTGTGGCACACTGCGGTTGTGATGAAGAAGGGGCGTCCGGGGACGGTTTTGAGCGTCTTGGCGCGCGAGGGCGAAGCCGCCGCCATACGCGACAAGATATTCCGTTCCACGACGACGTTCGGCATCCGCTGGCACGCGGTCGAACGCGAGGCGTTGGAGCGGGGCGCGGTGGAGGTGGCGACGCCTTACGGCGCAGTGCCGGTGAAGATCGGCCTGTTGCGAGGGGAGCGGGTGACCGCGTCGCCCGAGCATGACATTTGCGCGGCGTTGGCGCGCGCTGCGGGCGTCGCGCCGCGGCGGGTGCATGAGGCGGCGCAAAAGGGGTATTTCACTTCGGACGCGGGAAGTGGATGTCGAAGCGTTTGATGTTGCCGGTCTCTTCATCAGCCAGCAGCAAGACTCGCGCGAGGTAGTCCGGCGGGTTTTGCAGTTCCCATGCCTGGCCGCCCTGGTAGGACACCTGTTTGACCAGCACAGGGTCGGGCATCACGATAGTGAACTTGTCGCGCGCCATTTCGACCGCCTCGCGCAGCGGCACCGGTTCTTGGGGTCGGAAATACAGCTCTTTGATTTTGCCCTTCTTGCCCGCGGGCGTCAGGTAGCAGTCCGAGCCGATGTAGCCCCAGCCGTGAATTGACAGCGCGTCGCGCTCCAGAAACCCAAGCATTTTGTCGTCGCGGTCGTTGTCGGTCAGGTTGGCGTAGGTGCGGATGATAAGGCGGCGCACCTTGCGGTAATGCTCCATGCGGTTGGTTTCGGGCATGGTGGCTTTAGTGAAAGACAGGGTTTTGTCAGCCTGTGCGGGATTGCGGGCCGCATCGATCCAGGCCAGGTCGTTCGGCGAGAGTTTGGCGCGGGTGGTGGCCACGGTCGAACCGTCGGGGCGCTTGAGAAAGATTTTACCGTCCTCTTCGCGTTCGAAGGCGGCCTGCACGGTGTTGCCGTTGACCGAGGTCCAGACGCGCTGCGGGCGGGGCGCGGTCGGCTGGGGTTGCGCCTGGGCGCCGGCGCGGAGAGCGCAAGCGTTCAGAAAAATGCAAAAAACGCCGGTCATTAAAGGTGTGCGCTGATACGTCATGGTTGCTATCCTCGTTCTATTGCCCGGATCCGCCCGGGCTGGCTTTCATGGTGACAGTGTAATAGCGTGCACGTGCCTGAATCAAGATTATGATTACGGGCAATGCGGCGGCGGAAAGCGGTGCCGCGACCCGCGCATAGCGCGGCTCTTGTCACCGCACTCCAGATTTGGGGCGGCAGATTCTGGAGTGCGCGCGGCAGGCGTGCCGCCGCTTTTGCGGGCGGCTCGGGTTCCGTCCCGTCCGTAAACGAGTGAAGCCCCATTAGAATTGCGCTTGCCGGAACGGGCTGGCGCGGGTATCATACGGGAAAAATTGTCACAGTTAACAGGTGTAGCAGGTGAGACAAAATGGGTTCGGGTTTTTTTGACAGACTGGTGGCGCGGCTCGACAAGCTGGCGCCCGAGAGCCTGCAGGCGCAGATGCTGCGTCTGGCGCAGGAGCGCGGTTTCCTTGAGACGATCTTCCAGACGATTCAGGAAGGCGTGATCGTCATCGACAATGACGGTCTGCTGATTTACGCCAACCGCGCGGCCGAGAAACTGGCCGGTTTCGAGTTCGCCAAAGTCAAGGGCCGTTCGGTCATGCGTTTCCTGCGCGAATGGGATTGGGAGCACCTGCTGGATATGCCGGAGACCGCCGACGGCTGGGCGCGGATGGTGACGCGGGAGATCGAGGTCTCGTATCCCGAGCGCCGTTTCCTGAGCGTGTATGCCGCGCCGCTCGATGAGAAGGGGCTGGTTGACAAAGGCGTGCTGGTGCTGCTGCGCGATGTCACGCGCGACCGTCGGCAGGAGGCCAGCGCCATCGAGAGCGAGCGCTCGAACGCGGTCAAGCTGCTGGCTGCGGGCGTGGCGCACGAGATCGGCAACCCGCTCAACGCTTTGAACATACACTTGCAGCTTTTGGAGCGCGAGCTGCGCGATGTGCCCGGGGAATCGCGCGGTGAGCTTGAGAATCTGGTGGGTGTGGCGCGTGTCGAAGTAGAGCGGTTGGACACGATCATAACGCAGTTTCTGCGCGCCATCCGGCCCACGAAGCCGGTGCTGACGCCCGAGCGTCCGACCGAGGTGCTGCAGGAGACTCTGCGGCTGCTGGCGACTGAGTTTGAGAACCGGCGCATTGCGGTCTCGGTTGACATTCCCGGCGAGATGCCGACGGTGCATCTCGACCGCTCGCAGATCAAGCAGGTTTTTTTCAACCTGATCAAGAACGCGCTGGATGCCATGCCGGACGGCGGGACGCTCAAGGTGGGGTTCTCCGTGGGGGACGTTTTTGTGGACATCGCCTTTATAGATTCGGGCGGCGGCATCAAATCCGAGGATATGGGGCGCGTGTTCGAGCCGTACCAGACCACCAAGGCCAAAGGCACCGGCCTGGGGTTGATGATCGTGCAGCGGATTGTGGAAGAGCACGGCGGCGAGATCGAGCTTTCAAGCAAGCCCGGCGAAGGGACATGTTTCAAAATCAGGCTGCCGCGCAGCGAGCGGCGTGT
>JAQWAM010000286.1 GCA_028707675.1 Kiritimatiellia bacterium
ATGGGTAAACGTGTGCAGATAGTTGGCATGAATAACCTTGACGGAAAATTCCTCACCAGCGCCATGCTGTTAACCACCCCCGGCATTCAGGATTTGCCGCCGATCTTTCTTGACGAGCACGCCCAGGACATACGCCTAGTGCGCGAAGAGCAGGTCCGCGCCTGCAAGAACTGCGGCGCTGAGGAAAGCACCACTTGGGCCGGGCCGGACTTTTTCTGCTCGGCTTGCCGCAGCGAGCACCGTAAACAGGTGCGCGTATGTGACACCTGCGGACGGGAAGAGGAAACCACCTGGGACAAGCCCTATTTTTACTGCTCGACATGCCGCAACAAGCACCGCGAGGACAGTGAGATCGTCTAAGGCGCAAAGCCGTCATTACAGGCGAGGCACTGACGGACTACTCGTTAAACATGCTCTCCATGATTTGTCGCAAGAGGCGATTGCCTCCTGTGTGACGCACTCCCTCCAATGCCGCCTCCGCCTCTTGGCGGTATTGCGCGTAAAGCATCTCTGCACGGCTTTGCAGGCCTGCGACGCTGATCGCCTCTATCAGTCCGTGTCTGGCTTCCGGCTCGGCGCCGCGCCACACCGCCTCCAATGACGCGCGCACCTCAGGGTGCCCGCTGGCGCAGGCCGCAGCCAAAAAAACCGTCGGCCGCATCGACAACATGTCTGCGGCTCGCCCGGGCGCCGAACAAAAATCCTCTATGTCGTCACGTATCTGATAAGCTGTGCCCGCCGCGCGGCTGAACCCGGCAAGCCGCGCCCGGGTTTCCGCATCAGCCTCCGCAGCCGTCGCCCCCAACAAGACCGCGACTTCGAAAGCCGCCGCGGTCTTGCGCTCGTAGATGCGCAGCACCGCCGCCTCGGAAACGGGCGCGGGCTTGCGGCAAAAGGCCAGCTCCTCGCCTTGCCCCAAACAAAGCTCGCGGTGGCCGCGTGCCGCCACACGCACCATCGCGGCGCGCACCGTGTCGGAAAAACCCGATCCTGCCAACAGGCGGTATCCCTCGCCGATCAGAAAGTCGCCGGCGTTGATGGCGGCAGGCACGCCGTACTCGTTGTGTACCGTCGGCAGTCCATAACGCTCGTTGTCATTGTCCTCGATATCATCATGCACCAAAGATGCCTTGTGGAAACACTCCACCGCCACCGCCGCATCCCTGATCCGCTCGATCTCGTCACCGTAAACATTAAAGACCGATGCCGTCAGCAGCGGACGCCAGCGCTTACCCCCCGTCATCAGCCATGCGCGGCCGATCCGCTCCGTCTCGCTCGCCGTATCTCCCATGACTTTGTCAAGGGCGGCCTCGCTGAACCAGCCGCAAACCACTCCGGAAACGGGTCCGATCCCATCCGTCATATCTTCCGCCTCCAACGGCAGATCCAGCACCCCGGCAGCCGCATCCCCCAAAAAATATCGTTCATACCGCATGATTAAGAGGCATTATATCCTAACCGCCTGACCTGACAAAGCTTACTTTTTGCCCGTCGACCGATACCCGGTTGAAAGCCTCTTCAGCAGAATGTGTGGGTGAATTCCGGCTCGGGCAAATCACCCATTGTATGAAACAGTGCTATTTTAAGCACTTCATAGCTTCTGAAGCCATGCGCTTTTCAATCTGATCGAAGACGCAACCAGCGTAAACAAACGACTTGTGCCGACAACAATGATTCAGTATGGTTTCTACGCGCACTGGGTCACTCCTTTTGGGTGTTCGAAACTATATTAGGAGCACAATGACCCAGTTCCTTTCAACTGTTTTTTACCCACACATTCTGCGGAAGACCCAAAATTAGTTGAGGCAATATGCTGAGCGTATCCAAAGAGTGCCGGTTTGACGCGGCGCATGTGCTGACCAATCACGCCGGGCAGTGCAAGAACCTGCACGGCCACACCTACCGGGTCATCGCGGAGGTGGCGGAAATGTCTGACGGCGCGGACATGGTTATAGACTTCAAGGATCTCAAGCAGGTGATACGCGAGATTATCCTGGAACGTTTCGACCATGCTTTCATCTACAACGAGAACAGTGCGATCGAGCGCGAGATCGCGGCGGTCATCGGCAAGCACGGCATGAAGAGCGTGGCGCTGCCTTTCCGCTCCACCACCGAGAATCTCGCCCGTTACTTTTTCGATGCGCTCAAGGCGCGGGTTAAAGTGCTGTCGGTGAAGGTCTACGAGTCGCCGGAGTCGTGCGCGGAATACGCGGAGCGGTAGCGTGAGAGCGGCGGAAGCGCGGTTCGCGAGTTTCCTGCTGGGCCGCGTGGGTGAGGAGGGCATGATCCCTTCGGAGTGGGTGGCGAAGGCCGTGGGCGGCAACTCGCTGCGGTCTAACTTCCTGACCTCGCTCGCGGGGGCGTTCATCTACTTTGCGACGCTGACCGAGGTGCCGATCATCCAGGGTCTGATGGGCTCCGGGATGGGCAAAGGCCCCGCGCTGGCGGGGACGTTCAGCGAGGTCGTCCAGCGCTATCTCAACTGGAACGAGAAGTCCAAATCATCGCGGGGGAATTGATCGGCATTTTCGTTGCGGTGGCTTTCATCATCGGGCTGCTTCTGGAGTATCTGCCGCCCGCCCGGATCAAAAGGTTCCTCGAGGGCCGGCTGCTCTGGGTGCAGTATTTCCTGGGCGCGGGTCTGGGCGCTGTCACGCCGTTCTGCTCCTGCTCGACGGTCCCTATTCTCTCGGGACTGCTCAAGGGCGGCGTCCCGTTCGGACCGGTGCTGGCGTTCCTGCTCGCCTCGCCGGTGCTCAATCCGATCATCGTCTCGCTGTTCCTCATGCTGCTGGGGTTCAAGGTGACGGCGGTCTATGTGGTGGTCACGTTCTTCGGCGCCATGCTGACGGCGACGCTGCTGTCGAAGCTTGGGTTGGAAAAGGATGTCAAGCCGCTGGCCGCGGTGCGGGCGGACTGCGGATGCGGCGCGCCGACAGCTCCGGCACCTGCTGCTGTCCCGGCATCCGCCGCGGGCGGCTGTTGCTGCTTTTCGGGCGGTGAAGGAGCGGCGGGGGCGCAACCGGCGCAGGCGGCGGAATGCCGCTCAGTCGATCTGGATGCGGAACTTCCCGAAAGCGTGCCGTTCAAGGTCAGGATGAAACATGCGGGGGCCGAGGCGGTCTCCACCTTCAAAGGTGTGTTCTGGTACCTGATGATCGGAGCGGGCATCGGGGCCTTCATTTACGGGTTCTTCCCGCAGGATCTGGTGGTCCGGGTGGCCGGTCCGGGCAATCCCTGGTCCATCCCTGTGGCGGCGGCGCTTGGCGTGCCCATGTATATCCGGGCGGAGACGGTGATTCCCATAGGGGCTGCGCTGATCGGTAAAGGCATGGGGGTTGGCACCGTTCTTGCCCTTGTTATTGGCGGGGCTGGTGCGAGTATTCCCGAGATCATCATCCTGGGTCGATCTTCAAACGCAGGCTGATCATCGCGTTCTGTCTTACCGTGTTCGCGGTCGCCTTTGCGGCGGGTTATTTGGTAGACTTTTTTGGGATCGTGGCTAACATACCGCAATGATTTTATCAGTTTGCGTACAGCGGGTTGCTGCGGATTTCGATTTCTTGTGGAGTATTTGACATGCGGAAGCTGAACGTCCTGTTTTTGTGTACAGGAAACTCGTGCCGCAGCCAGATGGCGGAAGGGTGGGCGCGGGCGCTGAAGGGCGAAGTGATCGAGGCGTACTCCGCAGGCATCGAGACGCACGGGCTGAATCCGAATGCCGTCAAGGTCATGGCCGAGGCGGGCGTGGACATTTCGGGGCACAC
>JAQWAM010000287.1 GCA_028707675.1 Kiritimatiellia bacterium
CTTCTTCCCGTTGACAGCCATGTGTCCGTGCAGCACGAACTGACGCGCGGCGCGCCTGGATGAGGCGAACCCCAGCCGGTAAACCAGATTGTCCATACGCGTTTCCAGCAACTGCAGCAGCATTTCGCCGGTTACGCCCTTGCGCCGCAACGCCTCTTTGAAGAAACGCTTGAACTGCAGCTCCTGCATGCCGAACTGGCGTCTCAGGCACTGCTTCTGCCGGAGCTGCTAGCCGTATTCCGACATCTTACGGCCGCGGCGTGTGCCGTGCTGCCCGGGAGCGGGCGCACCCTGCTCGATCGCGCACTTCGCCATGTAACATCTGGCACCCTTAAGAAACAGCTTTTGCCCCTCGCGCCGGCATATGCGGCAAACGGGACCCGTATATCGACCCATGTTAGACTCTCCTCCGTTTGCGCGGACGGCACCCGTTGTGAGGTATCGGCGTGCAATCCTTGATCAAAGTGATATGTATGCCGGCAGACTGGATCGCCCGCACGGCAGACTCGCGACCCGCGCCGGCGCCCTGAATTCTGACCTCAACCTCATGCATGCCTTTGGACATGGCCTGCCGGGCAGCGTCCTGCGCCACCATCGTGGCCGCGAAAGCTGTGCATTTGCGCGACCCCTTGAACCCGGCCTTGCCGGCCGAACTCCAGGCGATCACCCCGCCTCGCGCGTCCGCAATAGAAACCAGTGTGTTGTTAAAAGTGGAACGTACAAACGCGATTCCCGCCGGGATCGATTTACTCTTCCCCTTTTTCTTGGCCGCATCCATGGCTTTAGCGGGTTCTTCACCCGCCGACATCACGGCAGCCGCTTCGCTCAGGGCCGGCTTCTCCTCGGCAGCGGCCGGTTCGCTTTTTGCGGCGACATCCGTTTTTGCGGTTTCTTCCTTGGCGGCATCCGCTTTGACTGCCTTTTCCTTGGCCGCTGTTTTCTTCACAGCCTTAACTTTGACAGCCTCTTCCTTGACGGCTTCTTGCTCCACAGCTTCCGCTTTGACAGCTTCTTCGCTCATGCGTTATCAGCCTCGATATAAGTTTTAATAAGGCGCTCGTTTTACGTTCAAGACGCCCCCGGGCGCCACCGTTTAAACCGCCAGATCACTTGCCCTTGGCCTTCATGGCCGAGCGCGCCGACTTATTGCGTACAGCGCCGACCGTGCGCTTGCTGCCCTTTCGGGTCCGCGCATTGGTCTGCGTCCGCTGTCCGCGTACCGGCAACCCGCGCTTGTGGCGCAGACCGCGGTAAGATCCGATGCTAATGAGCCGGCGTATGTTCTGCGACACCTCACGGCGCAGATCGCCCTCGACCCTATAATTATCCTGTATGAAAGCCACAATCTGACGGATCTCTTCCGGCGTCAGGTCGTCAGCTTTCTTGGCTGGATCAACTTTACACTTATCAACCACGTTATTGGCCCGCTTGGGACCTATCCCGTGAATGTACCGGAGCGCATACTCAACGCGTTTTCTGCCCGGAATATCCACACCCATCAATCTCGGCATGGCTGTCCTCTCTGAATGAATTAACCCTGCCGCTGCTTATGGCGGGGATTCGTACAAATGATACGTACGACGCCTTTGCGACGTACCACCCGGCAACGCTCACAAATGCGCCGCACTGAACTGCGAACTTTCATGATCTATTCCTTGTTCGAAAAAGGGAGTAGATTTAACCAAAACGCCGCCCCCTTGTCTATACCCAATTGATAAAAAATTATTTTTTTTTCATCAAGCCCTGGAAAGTATCTCCATTCCGCCCTCCAAAACCGCCACCGTGTGCTCAAAATGCGCCGAAGGCTGACCGTCCCGCGTGACCACCGTCCATTTGTCGTCCAGCACCGAAACCTCCGGCCGCCCGAGATTGACCATCGGCTCGATCGCCAGAGTCATCCCCGGCCGCAACACCGGCCCGCGCCCGGCCGCACCGAAGTTGGCCACCTGCGGCTCCTCGTGAAGCTCCCTGCCTATGCCGTGCCCCACAAACTCGCGCACCACCGAACATCCTGCACTTTTTGCCGTCGTTTCCACTATGTGCGAAACGTCCGACAGCCGCGCCCCGGGCCGCGCCACAGCCAGCGCCGCCTCTAAAGCGCGGCGCGTGGCCTCGACCAGCCTTATCACATCAGGGTCAACCACGCCCACCATCACCGTCGTGGCGCTGTCGCCGTGGAACCCCCTGTAATAAACCCCAACGTCCAGGCTCACCACGTCGCCGGGCATGACGACCCGCCGCCCGGGTATGCCGTGGATGACCTCGTCGTTGACCGATATGCACATCGCCGCAGGATATCCGCGATACCCCAAGAAGGACGGACGCGCCCGCATGTCCGCTATAAGCTTCCTGGCCAGCTCGTCCAGCTCGCCGGTGGTGACCCCGGGCTGCACCGCTGCCGCCACCCGCCCCAACACCTCGGCGGTCATGCGGCAACTCACCCGCATGCCCTCAAGTTCCGCCGCGCTCTTTAAGGGTATCTTCATGCCCAAGCTCGCCGGGCCATCCGCACTATGTCATCTATAAGACCCGCACCGTCAACCCGCCGCAGCAAGCCCCGCGTGCCGTAAAATTCTATCACCGGCACCGTCTGCGCCTTGTATACGGCAAGACGGTTCTTGACCGTCTCCGGATTGTCGTCCTTGCGGATCACCAGCCCGGCGCCGCACTCGTCGCAAATGCCCGCGACCCGCGGCGGGATGTTTTTGACGTGATACCCGGCCCCGCATTTGGGGCAGACCCGGCGGCCCGCGATGCGCTCGACAATTATCCCGTCCGCCACATCCAACAGGATCGCCGCAGTCAGTTCAGCGCCGCAACGCCCCGCCACAGCGTCCAATATCTCGGCTTGCGCGACAGTACGCGGGAAGCCGTCCAGCAGCACAGTGCATTCGCCCGCCATGCCGCTTAGGTAATCCCCGATCATCTGGCCTATGACCGCGTCCGGCACCAGCTCGCCGCGCTTCATGTACCCTGCGGCCTCCACCCCCGCCGCCGTCTGCCGTTTGACCGCGTCACGCAGCAGATCCCCGCTCGAAACATGGCGCAGCGCCGCGTCAGCCTCCGCCAGCCGTCCGGCGATCGTGCCCTTGCCGGAACCCGGCGCTCCCAGAAAAATCACTATTTTCATAACGGCTAAATAATTTAGCAAACCCCCGCCTATCACGCAACTTGTCTTACCTATAACTTGGCCATTTTGTCACACTAAAGGTAGGGCGGTTTCCCCGAAACCGCCGCGGACGCCTCGGGGATGCGTCCCTACCTCACACACCCACACACTCACACACCGAAGTTACCCTCTCGTTTTCGCCCGGAACCCCGGGCGGCGGGCTTACCTATAACTTGGCCGTTTTGTCACACTAAAGCCGTGTTGAAAAGGTAGGGCGGGTTCCCCGAAAGCGCCGCGGACGCCTCGGGGATGCGTCCCTACCTCACACACCCACACACTCACACACCGAAGTTACCCTCTCGTTTTCGCCCGGCGCCCCGGGCGGCGGGCTTGTCTCTGTCCCCTACAACTTTTCAATATTTCAATATTACCAATCATCTCTTCCCTCTTCCCTCTTCCCTCTTCCCGCTTCCCTAGTCTTGCCGCACCCTCAAATGTTTTTCCGCCCCGTACGGGAAATCCGACGGCACATAGTTCAGCACACGCGCTTGGCAAAGGCTGTAGGCCCGCCTGAAATGCAGGAATATCCACGGGCACTCTTCACGCACCAACGCCTGCGCGTCAGCCCAGCAACGGTCGCGCTCCGCCG